>NZ_JAPCIQ010000002.1:0-149318 GCF_027707405.1 Aeromonas sp. QDB68
CCGGAGTATCGGGCGTGCGCCAGACCACCCCGTCCACGGCCAGCAGCTGCAAGCCGGCCCAGGTGGGGTGCTGACACTGCTGATGCCAGAGTGTGGCGGTCTGCTGGAACACCTGTCGAACGGCTTGGTCAGCCAGTTTTTGGCGCGCCTGGATGAAGGCGCTGGGGACGACAAACGGCCGGTCGCCGGGTAACAGGATATCGAGCTGGTTGGCCAGCTGGGCCATAGGGACATGACGAAACAAGGACATCCCGATAATGGCCCATAGCACCCGCTCCATGGGCATGCGCCGTCGGCGCAAGGAGACGGAGCCCGTCTCGGCCAAGCAAGCCTGCACCAGTTCAGGTGACAGCAGGTCAGACAGGGACTCAAACTTTCCGGGAGGACAGGCGTGAATGAAGTCGAGAGCTTGGTCGATACGCATAAAAAAATCCGAAACCCAACAAGGAGTTTCGGATTCTTACACAGCCTGAGGATCGGTCAATGGATCCTTAACTGATCGGCATTAGCCTCGCGGCCCCTCTTTGCTCCATCCTGTGCCGGTCAGGCTTCGAAACCGAATGCCTTGACCGGGGTCTCTCCCTCCTCGGCCTCCTGATCCTCCAGATAGATGTCGTGATAGGCGGCATAGATGGAGTAGTTGATGGCAGGCAGCACCACCAGCAGGCCCACCAGCATCAGGAGTGCGCCAAAGAAGATCAGCACGGCCCCGAGCAGCCCCCACCAGAGGAAGGGCCACATGTTGCGCAGACATCCCTTGAAGCTGAGCCGGGCAGCCTGCCAGACCCCGACCTGATGGAAGAGGATAAGGGCGGGGGCGAAGGTGATGGCCATCAGCACGGGAACGAACAGTGCCAGTCCCACCAGGGCGCACACGAGGAAGCCCCGTGCCTGCTCCGGGGTCAGCGCCAGGGAGCCCGGATCCGCGGACAACAGGCCGGTGAGTCCCCACTGGTGCAGCAGGAACACGCAGATCATCAGGATCCCCATGATGAGGCCGAGCACCATCAGGCCCCCCAGCATCAAGGGGGTCAACCGATGGCGGAAACCGGCAAAGAAGTCGCCAAATTGCAGCGCCTCGCCTTGGTGACCTCGCCGCGCCACCGCCACCCAGCCAGCCCCCCACACCATGTAGAGCAACTGGGAGATCAAGCCCCCCGCCGGCAGTTGATCCAGCACGATGCCCACCACAAACCAGAGCACTATCATGGCCACGCTGGCACCCATCCCCTTGTTGAAGATGTCGAATCCGGTGCGGATCCAGATCCAGCCCTGTCCTATGCCATGGCGTTTGGGTTCGTGGCGCAGGGCCCTGTCACTGTTCATCATTGACCTCGTCGAAAAATAGGGGCGAAGCGGCGTCTCCTCAGGGCACGCTCACCGTGACCATGATGGTGCCGGTGTAGGGGCCGGTGCGTACTACCTGGCCCGGCAGCCGGGTCGGGTAGAGCCTCACCTTGTAGTCGGTGGCCTGGGTCGCCGCCGAGTAGGGTACCGCGATGGCGGTATCGAATGGAATAGGGGTCAGGGCCCCCTGCTCGACCATGCCCACCCCGACACCGGCCAGGCTGGTGGTAATGAAGCGGTTGTCGCTCGCGAGCACCCCCGAGAAGCTGTAGCGCAGCGGCCCCCTGATCAGGCTGGCAAGGTCGAAGGGAAGGCGGGCACCCGCAACCAGAGCATTCACCTCGCTGCAATGGCGTGTCCGTTGCGTCTTTCTGGGCCGCAGCCGACGAGTTTATCGGCCACGGTTGACGGACAGCACCGCCAGAATGTGGCATCATCTCCCCCCTCTTGCTTTCCCCCTGATCCGATGGAGCCATCATGCGCCGCCTCTTCTTTCTTCTCCTGCTGCTCGGCAGCCCTGCGCTTCACGCCGAACCGGGGTTTATCAGCCGCTTGCTCAACCACCCGGTGCCGGGGGGCGTGGCCGTGGTACCACTGGGAAGCGGGGCCAAGGCGCCCGCAGTGCGCTATCAGGACAAGCCTGTGCTGGTGGTACAGGAAGACGGGAAGACGTGGATCGCCATCGTCGGCATCCCGCTCAAGAGCGCGCCCGGCCCCCATCAGGTGACCACCAGCGATGGCCGCACCTTGAGTTTCAAAGTCGGCACCAAGCACTACCGTGAGCAGCACATCAAGCTCAAGAACAGCCGCCAGGTCAATCCGCTGGCCGAAGACATGACCCGCATCAACCGGGAGCTTGCCGAACAGACCCGCGCCTACCAGACCTTCAGCCCGGCTCAGCCGAGCAACCTGCTGTTTGACAAGCCGGTCCAGGGCCCGCTCTCCAGTCCCTTCGGGCTGCGCCGCTTCTTCAACGGCGAGGAGCGCAACCCCCACTCCGGACTCGACTTCGCGGTCGGAGCCGGCACTCCCATCAAGGCACCAGCCGCTGGCAAGGTCATCCTCATCGGCAACTACTTCTTCAACGGCAATACGGTGTTCGTCGACCACGGCCAGGGCCTCATCAGCATGTTCTGTCACATGTCGAAGGTGGACGTGAAACTGGGCCAGAGCCTGCCCCGCGGCGGCATCGTCGGCCGGGTCGGCGCCACCGGCCGCGCCACCGGTCCCCACATGCACTGGAACGTCAGCCTCAACGACGCCCGCGTCGACCCCGCCATCTTTATCGGCGCCTTCAAGCCCTGAGGCCGGCGACCTGCCGCCCACAGGCAGGGAATGAAAAAGGCAGCCGAGGCTGCCTTTTTCATGGACGCATGACCACATCTCAGGCAGCGCTGTGCTGGCGCCCCTCCCTGTTCATCACCCGCCACATCACCAGGACCAGCAGAGTGCTGCAAGTAGGCAGCGCCAGCCAGACACCGGCCACTCCCCACAGGGAGGAGAAGCCCCACAGGAAACCGCCGATCAGCACCAACTTGCCGCCGGTGAGCAGGGAAGCGATGCGGGCCCGGTTGATGGCCTGGAAATAGGTGGCCCCCACCAGCAGCAAGCCTTCCATGGGCAGCCCCCAGAAGTAGAGCCAGATACCGAGGCTGGCTACCGGCAACAGGGCAGCATTGTCCCCCGCAAACAGATAAACCACTGCCTCCGGCCACAGATACAGCGGGATCATCCCGCACAGTGCCACCGCCATGGTCACTCCCAATGCCAGGTTGCGTACCCGCAGTACTCGCGACCAGTTGCCCGCCCCGGCATTGAAGCTGGCGATAGGCTGGATGCCCATGGCGATCCCCTCGAAGATGAGATAGAAGAAGGCCTCGCTGTAGCTGATGACCCCATAGGCGGCCACGTGCAGCGAAGTGCCCACCGAGAGCAGCGCCTTGTTGTGCAGCGCCAGCACCACCGAGAGGTAGAGGTACATCAGAAAACTCGACACCCCGAGTCGCAATGTCTCCCCCATCAGCCGCCAGTCGGGCACCAGGGTATCCCAGCGAATGCGCAACTGGCTGCGGGGGGTGAAGAAGTGCCACAGGCACAGGCCCCCGGTGACCGCCTGGGAGAGCATGGTCGCGATGGCGGCCCCCGCCAGCCCCCAGGGGATCACCGCCATCAGCAGGTAGTCGAGCAGCACGTTGAGCACGCCGCCCCCCACCAGGATCCAGGTGGTGAGGCCGGGTCGCCCGTCGTTGCGCAGCAGGGCGGTAAAGGCCATGGAGAGCACCGCGAACACCCCGAGCCAGGCGTACCACTGCAGATAGGCGAAGCCTGCGTCGAAGATGACCCCCTGCGCCCCCATCCAGACAAGCATGGCCTTGCCGTAACGAATGCCAATGAAGGCGAGCAGCGCGGAGGCGATGAGCACCATCACCAGGGCATTGCCGACGATGTGGCGCGCCCTAGCCTGCTCCCCCTTGCCCAGATAGAAGGAGGCCAGCGACGAGGATCCCATGCCGATCAGGGCACCCACCGCGTAGAGCACGGCGCAGATGGGGTACGCCAGCATCATGCCGGCCAGCCCGTCCTGGCCCAGGATATGGCCGACGAAGATGCCGTCAATGGTGACATAGATGCCGGTGACCAGCATGGCGGCCACCGTGGGGGTGACGTAACGCAAGAAGAGGCGGGAAAGGGGGGCCGTGCCCAGATCGACGGAGGACATAAATTGCTCAATGAAGGGGAACGGCCAGAATAATAGCCAAACAAGACCCGGATCACCCGTTATTTGTGCCGTGGATCATTCATCTTGAGGGCTTTACCCGCCCCGGCCCCTGCTTTAGGCTAGGGCGACTTCTCCTGAACGGAAACGTGCGCCATGTTGCAACGCTTGCTCTGTCTGATGCTCTGTCTCAGCCTGTTCCCCTTCTCCGCTGTCCAGGCCGATGATGCCATCACTCAGGTAGAGGAGCTGCTGCAAAGCGTCCCCAAGACGGATACCCCGGAAAACCAGCAACTGCGGGAGAGCTACCAGCAGGCGCTGCAATATGCCCGGGATGCCCAGCGCTACCGGGAACAGGGCAAGGCCTACCAGCAGATCCTCATCGACTACCCCAAGGAGTCCGCCCGTCTCAAGGAGGGGCTGCACAACTATCAGCCCCAGTCCCGCCCGTCCCTCTCCTCCCTCAAGGAGGATGCCCTTCGCCAGGCCATCAGCCTGAGCAGCAACCGCCAGCTCAACCTGCGCAAGGAGCGTCAGGCGGTGACCGACAGCCTCAACCAGCTTGAGAGCACGGGCCAGGAATATCACCTGCGGGTCGACGAGTTGCGCAAGCAGTTGCTCCAGACCCGCTCCCTGCTCGATCGCCTGAGCTTCAGCAACGAGTCGGACAGGTTGCAGGAGGCCCAGCAACTGGCCACCCGACTCAAAGAGCAGAGCCTCTCCGACCGGATCCAGATGCTGGAGCTGGAGCAGCTCTCCGCCCAGCAGCGCAACGATCTGGGCAAGCTCAAGCTGCAGGAGCTCAACCTCGCCATCACCGACGAGGATGAGTGGCAGACCAGTCTGCTTGCCCAGCAGAACCAGCTGCGCCGGGACAAGACCGAGCAGGCCCTGGCCGAGAGCGAACGCCTGCGCCGCCAGCTCACCTCTGACCTCCCCCTCTTGCAGGAGCAACAGCAGCAAAACCAGGCCCTCTCCCTCCAACTGGGGGCTCTCGAGGACCAGATTGAACGGGTGCAGGACGAGCAACGGGGGGTGGACACCTCCCTCTCCGGGCTCAACGAGCTGGTCAATTCGGTGCGCGAACAGCTGGAGTGGTTGCAGATAAGCAACGCCTACGGCGAGAACCTGCGCAGCAAGCTGGCCGATCTGCCCGCCTACTTCCCGCTGGAGCGGCTGGAGTCCGCCATCGTCAAGGCGCGCATGGCCAAATACCAGTACGAGACCGAGCAGGATGCCCTGAAGGATCCGGTGCAACTGCGCAACAGCCTGCTCAGTGGAGACGACATCACCCTGGACAGGGCCCAGCGCGCCGTGCTGGATAACCTGCTCAAGGCGAGGCGACAACTGCTGACCCGGCTCAACGATGCCTCCGACACCCTCATTCAGGAGCAGACCCGCCTCAAGCTGCTCTACAGCCGCCAGAACAGCAAGATCGACGAGATCCGCGAACTCAGCGCCAGCCATCTGTTCTGGATGCCGGACGTGCGCCCCCTGAGCCCGGCGGTGCTGCTCGGCGTCCCGGCCGCCCTCGGCCTTGCCTTCAACCCGGCCAACTGGCTGCAACTGCCCAGGGCCATCGCCGAGAACAACCCCCTGAGCCTGACCCTGGCTGGCCTCGGGCTGCTGGGGCTGGCCTGGTGCTGGTTGAAACTGGCCCGCCACCTCCTTCAATACAGCCACTACATTGCCCCGCGCATCGGCAAGGTAACCCAGGACAAGTTCAGCCTCACCAGCCGGTTGCTGGTGCGCTCCGTGCTCGCCGCCCTGCCGCTGCCCGCCATGGTGCTCATGGTGCACGGCCTGCTGGACGGCGCCTGGCAATATCCCTTCGCGGTGGCGGTGGCCCGGGGCCTGGGTGAAATCTGGTTCCTGCTGCTGGCCCTGCTGGTGGCGCGCCACCTCACCCTGGAGAAGGGGATCCTCATCCTCCACTTCCGCTGGCAGAAGGAGCGGGTGCAGCGAGTGTGGGGACAGTTTCGTACCCTGCTGCTGGTGCTGATCCCGAGCTTCTTCGTGCAGGGCATGGCGAGCAGCTATCAGGAGCACGCCTTCTACGACTCCCTGGGACGCCTCGCCTTCATCATCGGGGCCCTCTGGCTGCTGCTCTTCTTTGCCCGCCTCAACCGGGAAAAACTGCCCCTCACCTGGGGTCAGGCAGACATGACCAAGCCCCATCTGCTGCACCACTTCATCTGGAACAGCCTGATGCTGGCCCCGCTGCTGGCGGTGCTGGGCGCCCTGTTCGGCTACTTCTACACCTCCCGCACCCTGCTGCGCCAGCTGGAGCTGAGCCTGCTGGCGGGGCTCGGCTGCCTGCTCGTCTACTATCTGGCCCACCGCTGGATGCTGATCCAGCGCCGCCGACTCGCCTTCGATCGCGCCAAGCAGAAGCGGGCCGAGATCCTGGCGCAGCGGGAGCGGGAAGAGGACGATCTCAGCTCCGAGATCCCCGATGTGGTGGAGGAGCCCGAGCTGGATCTGGATACCATCAGCGCCCAGTCCCTCGGCCTGGTGCGCACCCTGCTGATGCTGGGCTTCACCATGCTGGTGGTGGTGCAATGGTCGGATCTCAACTCGGCATTCAGCTTCCTCAGCAGCATCGAGGTGTGGCAGGTGAGCAGCAAGGTGGCCGGCATCGAGCAGCTCTCCGCCATCACCCTGCAGGATCTGATGCTAACCGTCTTCGCCTTCATCCTGACGGTGGTCACCGCCCGCAACCTGCCAGGGTTGATGGAGCTCACCCTGCTCCAGCACCTGAGCCTCTCCCCAGGCACCGGCTTCGCCCTCACCACGGTGAGCAAGTACCTGGTACTGCTGATTGGCGCTCTCACCGGCTTCTCCATGCTCGGCATCGACTGGTCCAAGACCCAGTGGCTGGTGGCGGCACTCTCTGTGGGGCTGGGCTTCGGCTTGCAGGAGATCTTCGCCAACTTCGTCTCCGGCCTCATCATCCTGTTCGAAAAACCGATCCGCCTGGGTGACACCGTCACCATCCGTGATCTCACCGGCACCGTCACCAAGATCAAGACCCGCGCCACCACCATAGTGGACTGGGACAGGAAGGAGATCATCGTCCCCAACAAGGCCTTCATCACCGAGCAGTTCATCAACTGGTCCCTGTCCGATGCCATCACCCGGGTCCGCTTGCGCATTCGCATCGGCCTGACCCAGAATCCCAAGCAGGTACAGCAACTGCTGGAGCAGAGCGTGCGCGAATCCACCCTGGTGCTGGATACGCCCGCCCCGGAGGTGTTCCTCATCGAGTTCACCGACTCGGCCCTCATCTACGAGATCCGGCTCTACGTCAACAACATGGATCACCGGATGCCCATTACACATGAGGTACATTCCCTGATCCTGGAGAAACTCGGCCAGGTCGGCATGCATCTGCCACATCAGCAGATCGACATCCGGATGAGCCGGGGATGAAGCCCCCAAAGACGACAACAGGAGCCATCATGCAGATCATTGCCCATCGCGGTGCCAGCGACCTGGCCCCGGAGAATACCCTCAAGGCGATGAGCCTGGCGCTGGATCTGGGTGCCAAAGCCATCGAGCTGGACGTGCAGTGGGCCGACGGAGAGCTCTGGGTCTTCCACGACCGGCGGCTCGAGCGCTGTACCAACGGCCAGGGTGTGCTGACCGGGCAATCCCGGGAGTACCTGGCGAGCCTGGATGCGGGGGACGGGGAGCGGATCCCGACCCTGTGGCAAGTGATGGCACTGGTGGCGGGGCGCTGCGAACTGCACATCGAGCTCAAGGGCGCCCACACCGCCGAGCCGGTGGCCGCCCTGACCAGGCGGGCCGAGGCCGAGCTTGGCTTTACCCAGGCGCACTGGATCGTTTCCTCCTTTCATCATCCCGAGCTGTTACGCTTCAAGGGACTGCGACCGGAAATCAGGATCGGCGCCCTCATGGCCAGCCTGCCCCTCGACGGCGCCGCCTTCGCCGAAACGCTGGGGGCCTGGTCACTGAACTGCGACGTGGATTTCGTCGACGAGACCCTGGTGGCGGATGCCCATCGCCGGGGGCTCAAGATCCTGGTCTATACAGTCGACGAAGTGAGTGATGGGAGCGCCCTCGCCAGCATGGGTGTCGATGGCATCTTCACCAACCGGCCAGATCGATTCAGCTGAGTATCGGCGCGGCCTGGCAGGCCACAAGGAGGTGAAAAGAATTGAAAAAATGCGGTGCACCGGGATACATAAAGTCCATAGCCAGCCGATACAGAGTTGGCTCATAACAATAACAAACACCATGGATCTCTGACTGACGCTCACAAGGATGTAAACATGAACCTATCCATCAAGAACAAGCTGGTCCTCTCCATCGGGGCCATCATTCTGGTCATCACCGGCCTGCAGGTCTGGTACAACACCTCCCAGTTGCGCAGTGAAACCCAGCGGCTGATCTGGAGCTTCATCGACGACAGCTCGGTCGCCAACGTCAAGGGGATCTCCCGCTGGCTCGACGCCCGCATCAATCTCGTCACCGCCACCAAGGAAGCCTTCGCCAAGGAAGACGAGCCCCTCAGCCACCTGGCCCAGTCCATGAATGCGGGCAACTTCGATCTCGTCTACGTGGGCACCAAGGATGGCCGGATGATCCAGAGCAAGCCGACCGATCTGCCGGCCGGCTATGATCCGCGCCAGCGCCCCTGGTACAAGGACGCCATGGCCGCCGGCAAGCTCGCCATCACGGCCCCCTATGCCGACATCACCACCGGCCAGCTCATCATCACCATCGCCGAGCCCTTCAGTCGCGGCAACACCGACGGCGTCATCGCCGGTGACGTCTCCATCGACGGTCTGGTGAAAGACGTGCTTGCCATGAACTCGGAAGGCACCTATGCCATTCTGGTGGACAGCAACGGCACCATCATCGCCCATCCGGACAAGGATCTGACCCTCAAACCCGCCACCGCCATCTCCCCGGAACTGACGGCAGCCAAGGTCAACGAGCTGGCCCATGACAACACCATCTCCGAGATGGATATCAGCGGCAAGGCGAGCGTGTTCGACCTCACCGAGATCCCCAACACCAACTGGTATTTCGGCATCGTGGTGGACGAAGCGGTCGCCTACCAGTCCGTCTCCCGCATGGTCACCTCCGCCCTCATCCAGGGATTGCTGACCATCCTCATCGTGGCGGGCTTCTCCTATGTCGCCATCAACGGCTCCCTGGCGCCGCTGAAAACCCTGGGCGAGGCCATTGCCGATCTCTCCCGCGGCAACGGCGATCTCACCCGTCGCATCAAGATCGAGCGTGAAGACGAGGTCGGTACCGTCGCCAAGCACGTCAACACCTTCATCGAGCGCATCCACGTTATGGTGCAGGACATCTCCAACTCCTCCACCCAGCTCAACCAGCAGGCCAGGTCTTCCCACGACATGGCGGAGAAATCCAACCAGGGGCTGGCCCGCCAGCAAAACGAGATCTCCCAGATTGCGACCGCAGTGCACGAGATGTCCGCCACCGCCGTCGAAGTGGCCAGCAACGCCGAGCAGACCGCGGAAGCGGCCCGCAGCTCCTCCAGCAGTTGCGAGCACGGCAAGCAGGTGATTGCCCGCAACCAGCGCTCCATCACGGATCTCGCCACCCAGGTCAAGCAGGCCTCCGGCATCATTCAGGAACTGGAGAAGAACGCCCAGGAGATCAACACCATCCTCTCCACCATCCAGGGCATCGCCGAGCAGACCAACCTGCTGGCGCTCAACGCCGCCATCGAGGCCGCCCGGGCTGGCGAGCAGGGACGCGGCTTTGCCGTGGTGGCCGACGAGGTGCGGGTGCTTTCCCAGCGCACCCACAGCTCCACCGTCGAGATCCGCAGCATGATCGAGACCCTGCAGCGCAACACCCAGGGCGCCGTCAGTACCATGCACGAGGGTCAGCTGCTGGCCCAGAACAGCGTGGAAGATGCCAACGATGCGACCCAGGCGCTGGAGCAGATCACCACCTCCATCAACCAGATCTCCGACATGGCGACCCAGATCTCCAGCGCCGCAGAGGAACAGCGTGCCGTCACCGACGAGGTGAGCCGCAACATTCAGGCGGTCAAGGATGTCTCGGACGAGCTGGCAGTGGATGCGGACAGCTCCCGCAATCTGTCGGCCCAGCTTAAAAATATTTCAGGTGAATTGAATAATCAGGTCGGCATGTTCCGCATCTGATCGACCATGGGAAGAAAGGGGCCGTTCAGGCCCCTTTTTTTTATAAACCCTTTTTGTTTCAACGGTTATAATCCCCTTTCGAGACCCTCAACCCTGTGATCGACATCTCCTTTTGCCCATGTGTGGGAGACGGGCCCAGTCTGTCATGGCTATATTCGCATTACTTTTTTGATGCCTAACCTCGATATGTCATCGTGATAATAGTTATCATTAAACTGTTTTGATAAAAAACTTAAAAACTTTATGGGCAATACCCAAAAAGAGAGGCATTTCTCATTTTTTTGAAAGAAAACTACGTATAATCTTGGAGTTAAAATCACCAGAGTAACGAGTACGGCTGATCCAGATCACTGATGGATGGCGATAATGACGGCATTTTCATCCAAGGAATGGGGTGGTTGTAATAAAAATCACCGTTGCCAAGCACTAAAACAAAGCAGTTTGACTTGCATCAAGCCTGAATTTTTTTCATAGAGCAAAATCGTGCCCAGCAAATCTATCCCTAAGGAGGCAGATGTGGATATTATCAAGACCGATGTTGCCATCATCGGTGCCGGTGGCGGTGGCCTGCGTGCCGCAATCGCCATTGCAGAAGCCCACCCGGAGCTGGAAATCGCCCTGATTTCCAAGGTCTATCCGATGCGCAGCCACACCGTGGCCGCCGAAGGTGGCGCCGCAGGCGTCGTCCGTGATGACGATTCCCTGGAAAACCACTTCAACGACACCGTCTCCGGTGGTGACTGGCTGTGTGAGCAGGACGTAGTCGAGTACTTCGTCAACAACGCCACCAACGAGATGATCCAGCTGGAGCACTGGGGTTGCCCCTGGAGCCGCAAACCGGACGGCAAGGCCAACGTGCGCCGTTTCGGCGGGATGAAGATCCCCCGCACCTGGTTCGCCGCCGACAAGTCCGGCTTCCACATCCTGCACACCCTGTTCCAAACCTCCATCAAGTACCCGACCATCAAGCGCTTCGACGAGCACTTCTGTCTGGATCTCATCGTGGAAGATGGCCGCGTCCAGGGTGTCGTCACCTTTGACATCCAGAACGGCATCACCCGCTTCATCCAGGCCAAGTCCGTGGTGCTGGCCACCGGCGGCGCAGGTCGTGTCTATCGCTACAACACCAACGGCGGCATCGTCACCGGTGACGGCATGGCCCTGGCCTACCGCCACGGCGTACCGCTGCGGGACATGGAGTTCGTCCAGTATCACCCGACCGGTCTGCCGGGCACCGGCATCCTGATGACCGAAGGTTGTCGTGGTGAGGGTGGCATCCTGCTCAACAAGGATGGCTATCGCTACCTGCAAGATTACGGTCTGGGCCCGGAAACTCCGGTCGGCCAGCCAAAGAACAAGCACATGGAGCTGGGTCCGCGCGACCGTCTCTCCCAGGCCTTCTGGCAGGAGCAGCAAAAAGGCCGCGTGATCCAGGGCCCCATGGGCGACGTGGTTCACCTCGACCTGCGCCACCTTGGCGAGAAGTACCTGAAAGAGCGTCTGCCCTTCATCTGCGAACTGGCCAAGGCCTATGTGGGTGTGGATCCGGTAAAAGAGCCGATTCCGGTACGTCCGACCGCCCACTACACCATGGGTGGCATCGAAACCGACGGCAAGTGCGCCACTCGTCTGGCCGGTCTCTATGCCGCTGGCGAATGTGCCTCCGTCGGTCTGCACGGCGCCAACCGTCTGGGTTCCAACTCCCTGTCCGAGATCGTGGTCTTCGGCAAGGTGGCCGGTGAGCAGGCAGCCGAGTTTGCCGCCACCCAGCAACACGGCAACACCCAGGCGCTGGTCGCCAAGGCCGAGGCGCTCATCAAGCAGCACCTCTCCCTGCTGGACATCGACGGCACCGAAAACCCGGCGGATATCCGCAACGAACTGGGCATGTCCATGGAAGCCGGTGTCGGTATCTACCGTACCGAAGAGCTGATGCAGGGCACCATCGACAAGATCAACGAGCTGAAAGCCCGTTACAAGAAGATCAAGATCAACGACAAGTCCTCGGTCTTCAACACCGACCTGCTGTACGCCATCGAGCTGGGCTACATGCTGGACGTGGCGGAAGCCATGGCGCACTCCGCCATCAACCGCAAAGAGTCCCGCGGTTCCCACCAGCGTCTGGACGGTTACGAGGAGCGCGATGACGTCAACTTCCTCAAGCACACTCTCTCCTTCTACAACGGCGAAGGGGCCCCGACCATCGACTATTCCGATGTGAAGATCACTAAATCCCAACCGGCCAAGCGCGTGTACGGTTCCGAGGGTGAGAAACAAGACGAGGCTAAGAAGAATGGCTGAGATGATCGAAATTGAAATCCTGCGCTACCGTCCCGAGCAGGATAACGAGCCCTGGATGCAGACCTTCCAGGTGCCCTACCTCAAAGAGATGTCCCTGCTGGATGCGCTGCAATACATCAAGGATCATCTGGACTCCACCTTGAGCTTCCGCTGGTCCTGCCGGATGGCGATCTGCGGCTCCTGCGGCATGATGGTCAACGGCATTCCGAAACTCGGTTGCAAGACCTTCCTGCGGGATTACCTGCCGGGCAAGATGACTATCGAACCGCTCAACAACTTCCCCATCGAGCGCGATCTGGTGGTCGACATGTCCGACTTCATCGAGAAGCTGGAGAGCATCAAGCCCTACATCATCCCGTCCGAGCCGCGCAACCTGTGCGATGGCGAGTACACCCAGACCCCAGCTGACATGGCGAAGTATCACCAGTTCTCCATGTGCATCAACTGCGGTCTGTGCTACGCGGCCTGCCCGCAATATGGCATCAACAAGAAGTTCACCGGTCCGGCGGCCCTGGCACTGGCCTATCGCTACAACGCCGACAATCGCGACAGCGCGTCCAGGGAGCGGATGAAGATCATCAGCCAGGACGAGGGCGTCTGGGGCTGTACCTTCGTGGGCTACTGCTCCGAAGTGTGCCCGAAAGGCGTGGATCCGGCCGCCGCCATCCAGCTTGGCAAGGTCGAGAGCGCCAAGGACTACATGATCGCCATGTTCAAGCCGGATTGAGACCAGGAGTGAGACCATGAACAACACTGAGAGCAAACGTAAGCCTTACGTGCGCGAGATGAAAAAAGACTGGTGGCTGAAGAATGCCTTCTACACCGGTTACATGATCCGCGAAGGCACCAGCATCTTCGTCTCCATCTACGCCGTCGTGCTGATGTGGGGTCTGCTGCGGCTGGTACAGGGTCAGGAGGCATTCAATGGCTGGCTGGAATCCCTGCAGAGCCCCATTGCCATCCTGTTCCACGTCATCGCCCTGGCAGCCTGCCTGTTCCACGCCAAGACCTGGTTCGCCCTGGCCCCGAAAGCCATGCGCATCTTCCGTGGCGAAGACCTGGTGCCGGAGAAGCCGATCGTCATCGCCCAGTATGTGGCGCTGGCGGCGGTATCCCTGCTTGTCCTGATCATCGTGGCCTGAGGGGAAAACAATGAGACGTTCTGACGAACCCGGTTATTGGTGTCTGTTTGGTACCGGGCTCTCACTCAGAAACGTTGGCCACGATCACTCAATCATGATTTGAGGAAAAAATATGAGACGTTCTGACGAGCCAATTTACTGGGGTCTGTTTGGTGCGGGTGGCATGGTGGTTGCCATGCTGCTGCCGGTCATTGTCCTCATCACAGGTCTGCTGGTGCCCATGGGCATCATGGACGTGGAGACCATGAGCTACGAGCGCGTGCTGGCATTCGCCAGCTCCTGGTGGGGTGCCTGCATCCTGCTGGTGATCATCGCCCTGCCCGTCTGGCACGGCATGCACCGCATCTACCACGGCCTGCATGATCTGGGGATCCACACCACCAAGCTGCACCACTATGTGTTCTATGGCTTCGCCTTCCTGGTGTCCGCCATCACCGTCGGTCTGCTGATGGTGCTGGTGCTCCAGTAAGCACATCCTGACTGCATAACAAACCGGGCCCAGTGCCCGGTTTTTTTATGACCATCTTCCGCGGCTCACGCCACAGCCCGATAGCCGGCATTCCCACTGGATGTGTCAAGGCACTCAGCCACATTCAGCGCCAACTGTCAGCCCCGTCACCAGAGCGTCGGCGCCGGTTCACGACCGTTTTCCGCGTAGTAGAGCGACGGCAGAAACTGCGCCAGATAGCTGAATTCGCTGTAGCAGTGGCGCATCAGGTTGAAACCTACCTCGTCCGGCACCTCGTCAAACGGGTTGGCGCAGGCTTTGCCCAGCAGGAAGCGGCTGCGCAGCACACAGCCGTATGGGGTATCGCGCGCCAGGTGCAGCATCTCGCCATCCAGCGGCGCACCATTGCCATCCAGAGCTACCTCGTCGCCAAAGCCGATACGGGCGCAGATGGCGGCAGAGAGAGCCTGCGTCTCCCGCGCCTCCTGTAGCGATTGCGGGGCGAACACCTCTTCGGCGCCGTGGAACTTGAGGCGAGCTGCCACCGGCGGCAGCTCGGCAAGCCACTCCACAGCCTCTATGCTGGCTCCCACGAAGCGCTCCCCTTTTTTCCAGTGATGATCCCAGCCCCGGTGCTCGACATGATCGTGGGGGTGCCACCACCTGATGTGCTGGGTCGTCTCGAAGAAGGTGAACCACCAATCCAGCATGCGCCCCTTGCAGCCGTGCAGATCGGTGCGGATGGCGACCGTCAGCAGGCCGTCGGTGCTGCGGGTCAGACCCATTTCCAGGCGAAGGGGTTGCGGGCTGAGCAACTCGTTGATGTCATTGACGCCCCAAGGGGCAAACAGGGCAGAAGGATGCATGATATGACTCCCATAAATTTAGGAAACGAAGTTCGTTTCTTAAATTACGCTATGCCTGTATGCTGGGTCTGTCAATGCTTTCCAGGAGCCCATATGTCGCACCCGAACGATGAAGAAACACGCTCACGAGGCCGTCCGGTCACCCCGGAAGCCGACCTTCGCGCCGCCCTTGCCGAAGCGACGCTGACCTTGTTGCTCAAGGGGGGTTACGGCGCCGCGACCGTGGATGCGGTGGCCAAAGAGGCGGGGGTCGCCAAGAAGACCCTCTACCGCTTCGCCGCCAACCGTGACGAGCTGGTGGCGCAGGCGGTGCGCAGCTGGACCGATGCCTTTCAACCGGCCTTCGAGCAGGATGCCGCCCACCCAGGCGCGCTGGGGGAGATGCTGGAGCAGGGCTTGCAGGCCATAGCGGGACAGGTGCTGAGCGCACCGGCGGTGGGCATGTTCCGGCTGCTGCAGCATGAGTTCGCGGGGCGGGATGCCCTGCTGGCGGCCTATCAGGAGAACGGCATTGCCCGCGGCAGGGCGACGCTGGCGGCGTGGTTGCAGCGCCAGCAACAACTGGGCTGGCTGCGGGAGCTGGACGCCGCCCAGACCAGCGATCTGCTGCTGGCGATGACCATGGCGGAGCCCCTGCGCCAGATGGCGCTCGGCTTGCTGGCGCCGGGCAGCGACATCCGCGAGCGCATCACCGCGGCCGTTACGCTGGTGCTGCCCGGCTTGATGCGAGGGTAGG
Organism: Aeromonas sp. QDB68; assembly: GCF_027707405.1. Taxonomy (NCBI): domain Bacteria; kingdom Pseudomonadati; phylum Pseudomonadota; class Gammaproteobacteria; order Aeromonadales; family Aeromonadaceae; genus Aeromonas; species Aeromonas sp. QDB68. The sequence goes on from NZ_JAPCIQ010000002.1 coordinate 15,730, forward strand.
CGTCCTTCCTCAGCATGCCACCTCCTGCCATTGAGCCAGCAAGGGAGCAGGAACGTTGCCATAACGCAGCAGCGGGGTCTGGTGCCACTCCGCCAGCTTCTGGATGGCCTTGCCCAGATCCTGGGCCAGGCTCTGGGTGATCCTGACCCCTTGCTCCAGATAGAGGCTCTTGACCTCAAACACCCCCTCCTTGCGATGGGCCTTGGCGTCCATCCTGCCCACCAGCTTGCCGCGATGCAGCAACGGCAGCACGAAATAACCGTACTGGCGCTTGGGGGCCGGGGTATAGCACTCGATGCGATAGTCAAAGCCAAACAACTCGCTGGCCCGCTTGCGATCCCACACCAGCGGGTCAAAGGGCGAGAGCACGGCGGTGTGGCTCGCCTTGAGGGTGCCCGCCTGGGCCCGGACCAGCTCATCGTCCAGGGAGGCGTGAACGAAGGCTCCGTGCTGCCACCCCTCCACTCGTACCGGCAACAGCTCCCCCTCATCCGCCAGCTGGTGGAGCAGGGCGTCGTATTTCCCCCGTTTAAGGCGATAGTAATCCGCCACCCAGCCGGTCTTGACCAGCCCCAGCGCCCGGCAACTGGCTCGCACCATGTCCCGCCGGGCGAGATCAGGACTCGGCAGATCCCGCTCGTCATTCCACTCCGGCATGACCCGCTCGGCGAGATCGTAGACCCGCTGGAAATTGCGCCGTTCGCGCACCATCAGCTGGCCTGCGGTAAACAGCACCTCCAGGTGGCGCTTCTCCGGCTTCCAGTCCCACCAGCCGTTGCCCTTGTCCCCCTTGCGCTCGAAGTCTGCCGCCCGCACCGGGCCATCCTGGCGAATGCGCTCCACTATCTGCGCTATCTCGCCGCCGTGGGTCTTGAGCCACTGGGCGGAGAACTTCCAGCCCATGGCGGCGGGATCCAGCATGCGATGGCGCAGCAGCCGGTAATCTTCCCGGGGGACGAAACAGGCCTCGTGGGCCCAGTATTCGAAGAGGTCACCATCGGCCAGCAGTTGTTCCAGCCAGCGCGGATCGTAGTGGCCGAGACGGCTGAACAGCACCAGATAGGGGCTGCGGGCCACCACGGAGATGGTGTCTATCTGCAGCAACGCCATGCGGCGAATGCAGGCGAGCAGGTCGGCGGGGGTTGCTCTGGCGCGGCGCGGGGTCAGCAGCCCCTGGGCCGCCAGTTGCAGGTGGCGAGCGTCTTGCAATGAGAGGTGGGGGATCGACATGGAGATAGGGGCATCCGTTCCTGGGTATCAGGCCACCAGCATGCCCAACTCATGGCCAAATGAAAACGCCCGGCTCAGGGTTTGGTGAACACCGCCACATCCGCATGAGGAAACTCGACCGCTGCTTGCCAGCGGACCGCCAGGGCACGGAACGAGGCCTCGGCGAAGAAGACGATGTGGGTGGGATCGTGGCGATAGCGCCAGGTCTTGAAGCGCTCGTCCCCCAGCACCCGCTGGGTCTGCAACACCAGCACCCCGCCGGGCTTGAGGCAGCCCCAGAGCGTGTCCAGCACGGCGCGGGGGGTGGCGATGTGCTCTATCACCTCGGTGCTGGTGATGAAGTCGTATTGCCTTGTCAGGCACTCGGGGTCGTCGGCATAGAACTTGTCGTAGCCCGCCATCTCGAAGCCCGCCTCCCGCCCCATGGCGACCAGCGCCGGGCCCGGGCCGCAGCCAAAATCGAGGCCGCTGGCAGGAGGCGACACCCGGGCCAGCACCTCGCCAAAGGCACGCATCAGAAAGGCCCGGTAGCGGGGATCGTCCACCCGGTTGTCGTGCCCGTCATAGACCGCCTTCTCGGCCCCCTCGTCCAGGTGGTCCGCCTCGTCCATCCAGACCAGCTCGCACGCCAGGCAGCGGTAATAGCCCTTGCCCGCCACCGGCAGGGCATGGTGCCGAGGGGAGAGACACAGGGGACAGTGAACAGGGGATGACATGGCAGCTCCTCGGGTGGCGACAGCGGGGCAGATTGCCTGCCACGCCCGCTGCTGGCAACTGTTTTGTCTGGTGCCCCCATCGACCCCCGTTCACCCCCCGCCAGTTTTTTTCGTCTTTTTTTGCGCCTTAAGGGTTTCTTAAGTTTGCCCTTTTACTCTCATCCCATCGCAAGAGAAGGAGCCAACCATGACCATCGAGATCCAAGCCCCCTACCGGTTGATCCTGGCCGAATCCCCGCAGCAGGTCATGGCGCTGCAAACCTATATCCAGGCCGCCTATACCCTCGAGTTCAACGCCCGCATTCCCCATTTCCAGCCCTGCCTGCTCGGGCTCTACCGGGCAGATGGCGTGCTGGTCGGTGCCTGCGGCCTCAACCAGGCCTGCCATGGCGAGCACGAGCAACCGCTCTATCTGGAGCAATATCTGGAGCAGCCTGTCGAGGCCGCCATCGAGACCCGCCTCGGGGTCCGTCCGGCCCGCCACCGCATCATCGAAGTGGGCAATCTTGCCTGCAGCGAACCGGGTCACGCCCGCCTGATGTTTGCCGCGCTGTGCCGTCTGCTGTGTGACAACGCCCTGGACTACGTGGTGTTCACCGGCACCGCCAAGCTGCGCAACAGCTTTACCCGCCTGCGTCTCAACCCGGTGGAGCTGGCACTCGCAGAGGCCCATCAGGTGGGAGAGGATGCCAGCGCCTGGGGCGAATACTACCGCTGCCAGCCCAAGGTGATGGCAGGCGACATCAACCAGGGGCGCGAGGTGCTCGCACAGAGCAGCCTGCTGCTCAACCTGCTGGGGCCCATGCCCCGCCTTTTTAACCATGCCGACATCGACAGGAGGTGCGCGCAATGACGCTGTTCGACACCATCGCCCACCATGCCAGCCAGACCCCGCGCCAGCCTGCGCTGCTAGGCAGCCAGGGTGAGCTGGATTACCAGAGCCTGTGGCAGCAGATCCAGCAACTGGCTGGCGTGCTGCAAGGGGCCGGCATCCGCCGCCTGGCCCTGCAACTCGACAACGGCCTGCCCTGGGCGCTGATCGATCTCGCCTGCACCTGGGCCGGCATCGTGGTCATCCCGGTTCCCCACTTCTTCAGTCCGGCGCAGCAGACGTGGCTGCTGGAAAGCAGCGGAGCAGACGCCCTGGTCGGCCCGGAGCACCAGGGGTGGCAAGCCGCCTCACCCCTCGTGCTCATGGCAGGCAGGCCCGATGAGCAGGCCGTGCCCCTGTGGCGCCGCATCCCGGCACGCCTCCCCGAGCTGCCTGCGGGCACCGCCAAGATCACCTATACCTCGGGCACCACGGGGCAACCCAAGGGCGTCTGCCTGTCGCTGGAACAGATGACGGCGGTCTGCGGATCCCTTGCCCTGCGGGTGGCCCCTGCCCGGGTTGAGAAACACCTGACCCTGCTGCCCCTCACCACCTTGCTGGAGAACCTGACCGGCTTGTATGTACCGCTGCTGACCGGCGCCTGCAGCCGCATCCCTTCCCTGGGGGAACTCGGCTTCTCGGGCTCCAGCAAGCTGGATCCTGCGGCCCTGGCCCAGGCACTGCTGCGCTGGCCCAGCCACAGCCTGGTGCTAGTACCCGAGTTGCTGCGCCTGCTGCTGGCCCTGTGCCTCAATACCCCTGCCCTGGCGACACAGCTCGGCACCCTGCGCTTCGTCGCCGTGGGCGGCGGCAAGGTCGCCCCCGAACTCATCGCTCACGCCCGTGCGGCGGGGCTGCCGGTCTACGAGGGATACGGTCTCTCCGAATGCGGCTCCGTGGTCGCCCTGAACGGCCCCCACGGGGATCGTCCCGGCAGCGTCGGCCTGCCCCTGCCCCACTGCCAGGTGACGATCGCCGCAGACGGCGAAGTCATGGTCAGCGGCAGCGCCATGCTGGGCTACCTGGGGGAAGAGGGCGAGACGGGCAGCCAGATCGCCACAGGGGATCTGGGTCGGATCGACGAGGAGGGCTATCTCCATATCACGGGGCGCAAGAAGAACGTGCAGATCACCGCCTTTGGCCGCAACTTCTCCCCGGAGTGGGTGGAAGCCCAGGCCCAGCTCTGCCCGGCCATCGCCCGCATCGTCATCTTCGGTGATGGTCAGCCCGCCAACGTGGCCCTTATCCAGCCGCTGCCGGGCAGCCAGTCCCAATTGCCAGAGCAGATTGCCCGGCTCAACCAGCAGTTGCCCGATTACGCCCGCATCCATCACTGGTTGCCGGTCGCCCTGGATCAGCTCCCTGGCCTCCTGACGGCCAACGGGCGCCCCCGTCGCAACGAGATTTATCACCATTTTTCCCGGCAGATCAGCCAATGCCTCACAGGAGAGACCTCATGAGCTTCTACCAGACCCTGCAACAAGCCACCGCCTGCGAGCGCGAACGCCTGTTCAACGCCCCCATCATCGAGGCCTGCCGCCGCGGCGACATCAGCCGTGACACCTACCTCGCCTTCCTGGCACAGGCCTACTACCACGTGCGCCACACGGTGCCGCTCCTGATGGCCACCGGCGGCAAACTGGGGCAGGAGTACGAATGGGTGCGTGGCGCCATCAGGGAGTACATTGACGAGGAGTACGGCCATCAGGAGTGGATCCTGAACGACATCCGTGCCTGCGGCGGTGATGCCGAGGCGGTACGCCACGGCCAGCCGGGCCTGCCCATCGAGCTGATGGTGGCCTTCCTCTACGACCAGATCCAGCGCGGCAATCCCATGGGCTTCTTCGGCATGGTGCAGGTGCTGGAAGGCACCAGCGTCGCCATCGCCCTGACCATTGCCGACCAGCTCAAGAGCGGCCTCGGCCTGCCCCCCCAGGCCATGAGTTACCTGAGCTCCCACGGTGCCCTGGATCAGGAGCACCTCAAATTCTTCGAGTCCCTGATGGACCGGGTGGAGAACCCCGCCGATCAGGCCGCCATCATTCACGCCGCCAAGGTGGTCTACCGCCTCTATGGCGACATGCTCTATCAGCTCACGGGATCCTGCCAATGAAGCTTGAAGGCAAACGCATACTGCTGACTGGCGCCAGTGGCGGCATTGGTGAAGCCCTGGCCCATGAACTGGCGGCCCAGGGTGCCCATCTGCTGCTGCACGGTCGTCGGGCCAGCGCCCTGGAGCGCCTGCGCCGGGAGCTGCCTCATCCGGATCGCCACCAGACGGTGACGGCCGATCTTGGCTCTCCCCATGAGCGGGCGCAGCTGCTGCAACATCCGGCCCTGGACGAGGGGCTGGACGTGCTCATCAACAGTGCGGGCTGCAACCAGTTCGCCTGGCTGGAAGATCAGAGCAGCGAGCAGGTGACACGCCAGTTGCTGCTCAACGTCGAGGCGCCCATCCAGCTCACCCGAGCCCTGCTGCCCCGGCTGCGCAAGCCCGCCATCATCATGAACATCGGCTCCAGCCTCGGGGCCATCGGTTTTGCCGGCTACAGCGTCTATTGCGCCAGCAAGTTCGCCATGCGCGGCTTCAGCGAGTCTCTGGGGAGGGAGCTGGAGGGAACCGGCATCAAGGTGCTGCACTTTGCCCCCCGCGCCACCCGCACCCTGCTCAACTCCGAGGCGGCCTATGCCATGAATGCCGAGCTCGGCACCCGGACCGACAGCCCACAGGACGTGGCCGAGGAGGCCGTCATCGCCCTGTGCAACGAGACACGCCGCCGCTGGCTCGGCTGGCCGGAAAAGCTCTTTGTGCGGCTCAACGGCCTGCTGCCCGCCTTGGTGGACATGGCCCTGGCCAAGCAGCGCCCGATCATCGAGCGCCACGCCCGCCGCACCGCCTCCCCAGCCCCCGATCACAGGAGCGATCCCGCCTGTGCGACAAACGAGAAGGAACATTGAGATGAAGCACGCCACTTTCCGTCCCCGATTTGGTCACGGCCCCCTGTTGCTCGCCCTGGGAGGCCTGCTGGCAAGCGGTCTGGCCCAGGCCGCCGATGCCCTGCCCACCATTCAGCAGGAGTGGGCCCACTGCCAGTACCAGCAGACCGGAAAAGCCAAGGAGAGCTGCCTGGAGAGCCTGAGTGCCAAGGCCGATGAGGCGAGCGCCAAGGAGGCATTTCGCACCGATCTGCTGATCTGGTCCGCCATCGTCAAGAGCACCTGGGCGGGGGCCAAGGGTGGCCTCGGCGCCCTGAGCCTGGTAAAGGAGGCCAAGGCCAAGCTCGAGATCGCCATCAAGCAGGATCCCAAGGCGCTGGAAGGCTCGGCCTACACCAGCCTGGGCTCCCTCTACTACCAGGTGCCGGGCTGGCCGGTGGGCTTTGGAGACGACGAGAAGGCGGAGAAGCTGCTCAAGCAGGCGCTGGCCATCAATCCCACCGGCATCGACCCCAACTTCTTCTACGGCGACTTCCTGCTGGATCAGGGTGACAAGGCACAGGCGAAGGTCTATCTGGACAAGGCCCTGGCCGCCCCGGCGCGCCCTGGCCGCGAGGTGGCGGACGAGGGCCGCAGAAAGGAGATCCGCGAGCGTCTCGCCAAGCTGTAAACACAAGCAGCACAGTGCGCTATTTCAACTCTGCCCACCAGCTAGCATACTGGTGGGCAGTGTCGTTTGAGGGAGAGAACAATGCGGATCCTGTTGGTGGAAGATGATGTGATGCTGGGAGACGGCATGGTGGATGCCCTGCGCAGCAGCGGCTACACGGTGGACTGGCTCCAGCAGGGGATGCCGGCCCTCTCGGCGCTCAAGAGCGAGGAGTTTGCCGCCCTTGTCCTGGATCTCAACCTGCCGGACATCGACGGCATCAGCCTGCTGCGCAAGTTGCGCCGGGAAGGGCAGACCCTGCCCGTGCTCATCCTGACCGCCCGTGATGCCCTGGACGACCGGGTACTGGGGCTGGATGCAGGCTCCGACGACTACATGGTCAAACCCTTCGCCCTGCAGGAGCTCAACGCCCGGCTGCGCGCCCTGGTGCGGCGCAGCAAGGGGCAGGCCCAGGCGGTGCTGGAGTACGGGGAGCTGCAGCTCTTCCCCGCGTCACAACAGGTCACCTATCGGGGCGAGCCGGTCAAGCTCACCCCCCACGAGTACAAGCTGTTGCAGGAGCTCATCACCCAGAGCGGCCGGGTATTGAGCCGGGATCAACTGCAACAGAGCCTCTACGGCTGGGACGAGGGGGCAGAGAGCAACGCGGTGGAGGTGCACATTCACCACCTGCGCAAGAAATTCTTCCCCGAGCTCATCCGCAACATTCGCGGCGTCGGTTACATCGTGCCCCAGCTCGACGTCCAGGGCGCAAGAGGAGCCTCCGCCCCATGAGCCGTGTCCGTTCCATCCGCCGTTTCCTGCTCTCCGGCATCCTGGCCCTGGTCAGCCTCAGCCTCGCCATCAGCGGCCTTATCGGCTACCTGCAGGCCAACCACGAAATGGAAGAGCTGTTTGATGCCCGTCTCGCCCAGTCCGGCCGCATCACCAACCAGTTGCTCAGCCGCTATCTCAAGCAGAGCGGCGAGCTGCCGCGCAACGGCACCGTGTACCAGGAGTGGGTGCAGGCCGTCCCCGAGACGCCCCACATCGAGAAGGGCGGCTTCTTCCAGTTCGGCCAGGACAACGAGTTCACCCCCTATGGCCATGAATTCGAGCACAACCTCTACTTCCAGTTGCTGAGCGAGCAGGGCGCCGTGCTGCTGCGCTCGCCCAATGCCCCGGCCCAACCGTTGACCACCCTGGAGCGGGGCTTCAACAGCGAGACCAAGGATCACCACGAGTGGCGCACCTTTACCCTCTACAACGAAGGTGAACAGACCTGGCTCATCGTGGCGGAGCGGGATGACGAACGCAGCGAGCTGGCCAGCAAGATGGCCACCCTCACCATGCTGCCCCTCTTCATCACCCTGCCCTTCCTGCTCGGTCTGCTGTGGTGGCTGATCACCCGGGGGCTGTCACCGCTGCACCAGCTGGCGCAAGCCATCGGCGAGCGTCATCCCGCCAACCTGAGCCCCCTCAATCTCGCCATCAAGGCCGAGGAGCTGACGCCGCTGGTGGGGGAGATCAACCGGCTGATGCACGCCCTCGCTGACACTCTGGATCGGGAGAAACAGTTCACCAACGAGGCCGCCCACGAGCTGCGCACCCCCCTCGCGGTGCTGCGCATCCACAGCGAGAACGCCATGACAGCCGAGGATGATCAGAGCCGGGAGCAGGCCCTGCGCAAGATGCTCTTGGCCCTCGATCGCAGCGATCGGCTGATCCGCCAGTTGCTGACCCAGGCCCGCATCGACAACCAGCAGAGCCCGGCCCTCACCGCCCTCCCCCTGTTCCCCCTGTTGCAGGGCACCCTGGCGACCCTGGCCCCCATCGCCCTGAAAAAGGATCAGCAGCTGTCCCTGGAGGGCGCCGAACAGGTGCAGGTAATGGGACAGGCGATGTTGCTGGAGCTGATGTTCGGCAACCTCATCGACAATGCGCTGCGCTACACCCAGGTGGGCGGCGAGGTCGCCGTGGTGGTGAGCCAGGTGGGCAACCGGATCCGGGTGGATGTGCGGGACAACGGCCCCGGCATCCCCACCGCCGCCCTCTCCCGGTTGTGCGAGCGCTTCTTCCGGGTCAATCCCCAGCAGGGGGATGGCGTGGGCCTTGGCATGGCTATCGTCTCGCGCATCGCCCAGCTTCACGGAGCGGATCTCGACATCCACAACCGGCCCGAAGGGGGGCTCGAAGTGAGCGTGCTGCTGCCCACCTCGCGCCAGGCATGAGGGGTCAGCCTTTGCGCACGCCATGAAAAACGGGGGCCAGGCCCCCGTTTTTCATGGCTGCACCACCCTAGTCGCAGGTGGGCTGTACCGTGAAGGTCCGGCTCGAATCCACCGGTCCCAGCTCCGCCAGCAGACGGCGCCCCAGCAGCACCGGGTAGATCATCTTGCTGCGATCCCGCAGGGTGAACCACTCCTTGTAGACCTGGTCCCCGACGCAGACGGACATGGTCACCGTCGGGCGCTGCTCCATGCCGCCCGCCCCGCGCACCGTCACGCTGCGCTCCACAGGTCGCTCCACGCTCCGGCGCACCACCTTGTCGGTATTGGCATCGGTCAGCACCAGGTTGAAGCGCACCCAGGGCTTGCCATCCTTCTTGAAATGCTTCAGGTCGCGGGCATCCAGCGACGAAGTGAGGGCACCGGTATCGAGCTTCATCTTGACCGCCACCCCGTAGGGCATCAGCACCCCCTTCTCGATCCAGCCATAGCTGGTCTGGGCCGCCATCGCGCTGCCGCACAGCGCCCACATCATGGCCGCCGCCACCATTCTCTTGCCCATCATGCTCTCTCGCCTTGTCAGTCTTGCGCCCAGATGTATCACAGCCAACTGCCGGGTCAACCGGATTCTGGCGCGCAGGGGAGCTGGCTCTGGACGCGGTGCCAACAGGCGACAATCCATGCCGGGCACGGCGCGTGAGTGGGGAATGCAGCAGGAAAACGAGGGGAGAACAGGGTGCTGGATGACGCTGGCGGCCATCCTCAGGTTGTGACGCCAAAGGCTACCACAGCGGTGCGTGAATTATCAGTCTTGTTCTGACGGGATTTTTGCCTACACTGCTGTAAACCGGAGGGCCTGAAAACCACCGGTTTTTTTGCGCCTGCCGAAAAGTTGCCACTGCAAAGTGACCTCTCACACAAGGCTCAATAAGGAATTCGCAATGCGTATCGAAGAAGACTTGAAGCTCGGTTTCAAGGATGTCCTGTTTCGCCCCAAGCGCTCTACTCTCAAGAGCCGTTCCCAAGTCAGCCTGACCCGCCAGTTCACCTTCAAGCACACCCAGACCCGATGGCAGGGCGTGCCCGTCATCGCCGCCAACATGGATACCGTCGGCAGCTTCGCCATGGCGCGTACCCTGGCCAGCTTCGAGATGATGACGGCGGTGCACAAGCACTACAGCCTTGCGCAGTGGCAAACCTTCGTCAATGAGACCGACCCGGCCCTGCTGGGCCACGTAATGGTCTCCACCGGCACCTCGGAGGAGGACTTCACCAAGACCCGCCAGATCCTCGCGATGTCCAGCGCCCTGCGCTTCATCTGCGTGGACGTGGCCAACGGCTACTCCCAGCACTTCGTCGAGTTTCTGCGCAAGATCCGCGAGGCCTGCCCGAACCACGTCATCCTGGCAGGCAACGTGGTGACCGGCGAGATGGTGGAGGAGCTGATCCTCTCCGGCGCCGACATCGTCAAGGTGGGCATAGGCCCGGGCTCGGTCTGCACCACCCGGGTCAAGACCGGGGTCGGCTACCCGCAGCTCTCCGCCATCATCGAGTGTGCCGATGCGGCCCACGGCCTGGGTGGCCAGATCGTCGGCGACGGCGGCTGCACCTGCCCGGGGGATGTGGCCAAGGCGTTCGGCGGCGGCGCCGACTTCGTGATGCTGGGGGGCATGCTGGCCGCTCACGAAGAGTGCGGCGGTGAAATCGTCGAGGTCGATGGCGAGCCCTTCATGAAGTTCTACGGCATGAGCTCGGCCAGCGCCATGGACAAGCACGCCGGCGGCGTCGCCGAGTATCGCGCCTCCGAAGGCAAAACCGTGCTGCTGCCCTACCGCGGCCCGGTGGAGAACACGGTGCGCGACATCCTGGGCGGGGTGCGATCCACCTGCACCTATGTGGGGGCCAGCCAGCTGAAAGAGCTCACCAAACGCACCACCTTCATCCGGGTGCGCGAGCAGGAGAACAACGTCTACGGCAAGGAGTAACCTGCCACAGACCCCGTCACGCGCTGACGGTTAGAAGCCGACCAACCGGTGTGCTACCCTGCGCACCGGTTTTTTTGCATCTGGGATCCCGCGCCATGACAAGCCCTCTCCCCCCCTTCGACTGGGACATCTTCTGCTGCGTCGTCGACAACTTCGGTGACATCGGCGTCACCTGGCGACTCGCCCGCCAGCTCAAACAGGAAGGCGCGCTCCCGGCGCAGAAGAGTGAGGTGCAGGTGCGGCTCTGGGTGGACGATCTGGCTAGCTTCGCCCGCATCTGCCCGGCGCTCGACCCCGCACAGGACGGTCAGTGGGTCGATGGCATCTATGTCCAGCACTGGCACGAGCGCCTCCCCGCCGACATGACCCCGGCCAGGGTCGTCATCGAGGCGTTTGCCTGCGAGCTGCCCGCCCCCTTTATCGAACGCATGACCGAGCAGACCACGCCCCCCTGCTGGATCAACCTCGAATACCTCTCGGCCGAGAGCTGGGTCGAGGATTGCCATGGCCTCGCCTCGCCCCAGCAGGTCGGCAGCCGGCGCCTCGACAAGTACTTCTTCTTCCCGGGTTTCACCGCCAGAACCGGCGGCCTCTTGTGCGAGCACGGCCTCATCGTCGAGCGCGAGCGCTGGCAGCAGGATGAAGCGGGACTGACTGCCTACTGGGCCAGCCTCGGCCTGCCACCCCAACGAGAAGACGAGCTGCGGGTCAGCCTCTTTACCTACGAGAGCGAGGCGCTCAGGAGCCTGGTCGAGGGCTGGCGCCAGAGCGTCACCCCCGTCACCCTGCTGCTGCCGCTGGGGCGCTCCCTCGACGACGTGCTCATCGGTGCAGGGCTGGCAGAGGCCATTCCCGGTGCCCGGGCCGGAGATCTGCTCCAGGCGGGCAACCTCACCATCAAGCTGCTGCCGATGACCGATCAGAGGGGTTACGATCGCCTGCTGTGGAGCTGCGATCTCAACCTGGTGCGCGGGGAGGACTCCTTCGTGCGGGCCCAGTGGGCGGGGCGCCCCTTCCTCTGGCACATCTACCAGCAGGAAGAGGATGCCCACATGGTCAAGCTGGACGGTTTTCTCGACCACTACCTCTCCCCCTTGCCAGCGTCGGCCGGTCAGTGGCTGCGCCGCTTCAACCATGCCCTAAACCGGGGGGAACACACCGGTGAACTCTGGGCACAATGGCCGCAATACGCGGCCATATGGCAGCAACATGGGCACACCTGGCCACAGAGGCTGCTGGCGGACGGGGATCTCGTCACGAGGTTGGTGAAATTTTTAGAAAGCCGTATATAATCTGGCAGTTTTTATCCGTCCGTTTCACGAACAGGAATTTTTTACATGAAAACCGCACAGGAAATCCGCGCTGGTAACGTAGTCATGATCGGCACCGAGCCGATGGTGGTCCAGAAGGCTGAATTCAACAAATCCGGCCGTAACTCCGCCGTGGTCAAGATGAAGCTGAAGGGTCTGCTGAACGGCAGCGCCACCGAGACCGTCTTCAAGGCCGACGACAAGCTGGAAGTCGTTCAGCTGGAGCGTAAAGAGTGCACCTACTCCTACTACTCCGACCCGCTGTATGTCTTCATGGACACCGAGTACAACCAGTACGACGTCGAGAAAGACAACCTGGGTGATGCCCTGAACTACCTGGTAGACGGCATGGAAGACCTCTGCGAAGTGACTTTCTACAACGAGAAAGCCATCTCCGTAGAACTGCCGACCACCATCGTGCGTGAAGTCGAGTACACCGAGCCGGCCGCCCGTGGCGACACCTCCGGTAAAGTGACCAAGCCTGCCCGCCTGAAGGGCACCTCCTACGAGCTGGCCGTTGCCGCCTTCGTGGAGATCGGTGACAAGATCGAAATCGACACCCGTACCGGTGAATTCAAGCGTCGCGTCAACTAAGTTGACCCCTTGATGTGATTGCAAAAAAAGCGAGCCCAGGCTCGCTTTTTTATTGGCTGGCACCTCACGGCCGGCCTGATGAGAAGCCGTGCCCCTAGCGGCGATGGGCCAGTGCCCGCACCAGCCTGTCCCCCACCCCCTGTACCAGTTGCACCAGCAGCAGCAACATGACCACTGTCCCTGCCATCACCTTGTCGTCAAAGCGCTGGTAGCCGTAGCGGATCGCCAGATCCCCGAGCCCGCCACCACCGACCACCCCCGCCATGGAGGAGAAGCCAATGAGCATCACCACCGTCAGGGTGAGTCCGGCCAGCAGCGCCGGCAAGGCCTCGGGCAGCAGCGCCTTGACGACCACGTGCCAGCCGCTGCCCCCCATGGCGAGCACGGCTTCGACGCGCCCCTTGTCCACCTCATCGAGGGCGCTCTCCACCACCCGGGCAAAGAAGGGGAAGGCCCCCAGGGTAATGGGAACGATGGCGGCGGTGCTGCCCAGTGAGGTGCCGACCACCAGCCGGGTCAGGGGGATCAGGGCGATCAGGAGCACCACGAAGGGGAGCGACCGCCCGATGTTGATACCGATCCCCAGCACCATGTTGAGACGGGGCAAGGGCAGCACGCCCCCGGGACGGGTCACCACCAGCAGCACCCCGGTCGGCAACCCCAGCAACAGGGTGAACACGGCCGCCACTCCCACCATGTAGAGCGTTTCGAGCGACCCCTGATACATCAGTTCGAGCAAGGCATCGACACTCAGGCGACTCTGCATAAACGCACCTCCTCTGTGACTCCGTGACGCGCCATGAAACGCCGCAGGATCTCGGGATCCGGCAACAAGGCCTGCCGCACGCGGGAGTCGGGGTTGGCCAGCAGGGTGCCCAGAGCGCCGCTTTCCACCAGCTGACCCCGTTCAAGCAATGCTGCGTGATCGCAGATGGCCCTGACCACCTCCAGCTCGTGGGTGATGAGCACTATGGTGATCCCGAGGCGGCGGTTGATGTCGGCAAGCAGCGCCAGCACCGACTCCGTGGTCTCCGGATCCAGGGCACTGGTCGCCTCGTCACAGAGCAAGTGGCGCGGATTGGCGGCCAGGGCGCGGGCGATGCCCACTCGTTGCTTCTGTCCCCCCGACAACTGGGAGGGAAAGGCGCGACGGTGCTCGCCAAGCCCCACCAGTTCCAGCAGCTCGCTGACCCGGGCCGCCCGCTCCCGGCGCGCCACTCCGGCGATTTCCAGCGGGACTGCCACGTTCTCCTCCACGCTGCGGGCGTGCAGCAGATTGAAGTGCTGGAAAATCATGCCGGTCCCCTGACGGTGGCGGCGCAAGGCCGCCCCCTCCAGGGCCGTGATGTCGCGGCCATCGAACAGGATGCGGCCCCGGCTTGGCCGCTCCAGCAGATTGAGGCAACGAATGAGCGTGCTCTTGCCCGCGCCGCTGCGCCCGAGAATGCCGTAGATGGCCCCATCCGGGATCTCGAGCGACACCCCCTCCAGAGCGGGTTGCCCGTGCCCCGGGTACTGCTTGCCGAGCCCCTCCAGCACTATCATGACTGCCGCCCGGCCACCGGGATCACCGACCCCTTGTAGCTCTTGCGAATGAAGTCGGCGATCGCCCTGGACTCCAGGTCCCGCGCCAACTGGCGGATCCGCGGATCATCCTTGAGCGCCGGGGTGGTCACCAGGATGTTGGCGTAGGGATTGTTCTGGGCGCTCTCCAGCCCCAGGGCATCGCGAGCAGGCTCCAGCCCCGCCTCCAGGGCATAGTTGCCATTGATCACCGCCAGATCCACGTCGTCGAGGGAGCGCGGCAGCTGCGGCGCCTCGATCTCCAGGATCTTGAGCGCCTTGGGGTTGGTGGCGATGTCGTGCACCGTCGCCAGATCCCGCGCCGGATCTTCATGGCCGGCCTTGAGGGTGATGAGCCCCTCGTGCTGCAACAGATAGAGGGCCCGGCTCAGGTTGGTGACATTGTTGGGCAGGGCTATCACCGCCTTTTCCGGTACCTCCCTCAGGTGCTTGAACTTCTTCGAATAGATGCCAAGAGGCTCCACGTGTACGGTCGCGGCCACCACCAGCTCGGTGCCGAGCGCCTTCTCCTGATCCCGCAGGTAAGGGACGTGCTGGAAATAGTTGGCATCCACATCACCCGCCACCAGCAGGGCATTGGCATTGATGCCGCCGCTGAGCTCGATCACCTGCAGATCCAGCGAAGGGTCCTGGCGTTTCACCTCGCCGAGGATATCCGCATGGGGCAGTGGATCCGCGGCAACCCGCAGCGCCTGGGCTGCCTGGGCGGAGAGAGAGAGTCCGAGGGCCAATACCAGGCCGCTCAGGGAAAACAGTCCGTGCTTGTTCATCTTGTGCTCCTTGCCATGCAATCAATGGGTGGTTTCGCCGACCGCCAGCGCCCGGGGCGCCGGCAACAGATCGGCATGGTGGCGCAATGCCACATCAGGGTGAGAACGCAGCCGCCCCTTGAGGTAGTTCCAGCCCACCTCCCGCAGCAGCGGATTGTGCGGGTCGGTGGCAGGCCCTCTGACTTCACGGGCCAGTGCCTCGGGCAGCGGATAGACGGGCACCACGGCGTCGAGCTGGGCCCCCAGGAAGAAGGCGATGGAAAGACGCTCCTGCCCCGGCGCCGACGGCACCACCCGGTGCACGGTCGCCCGCAGGTAGCCGTTGCTGGCCAGCTCCAGCAGCTCACCGATGTTGACCACGAAGGTGCCGGGGAGCGGGAGCGCATCGATCCAGTGATCCGGCGCCACCTCCACCTGCAGGCCGGGCTGGTCATCCTGCAGCAGGAAGCTCAGGAAGCCCGAATCCTTGTGGGGACCGACCCCCTGAGTGGCGCCCCGCTCACCGGGATAGCGGATCAGCTTGATATGTTCGTTGGGACGCTCTCCGTGCAGGGCATCGAAGGCATCTGGCGACAGTGCGAGCGCCTCGGCAAAAGCCCCGAGCAGAGTACGGGACATGCGGGTCATCTGCCCACGCCAGCGCGTCAGCACGGGTTGCAGTGTCGGCAGCGCCTCCGGCCACTGATTCGGCCCCTGCAACCGCCACCAGGGCGGGTCGCCCGCCGCGCGCGGCAAGGCAGGGCGATCGGCACCGATATCAAACTGCTCTCGCCAGTCGGGTTGACCCCGGGTCAGCTCCGCCCCCGGTCGGTTGTAGCCACGAAAATGGGGAGAGTGGATCATGGCGACCTGCTGCTTGGCCGCCAGAGGCAGCGCAAAGAAGGCCCGCGACAGCTGCTGCACTTCCTGTTGCAGCTCGGGATCGATGCCGTGGCCGGTCAGGTAGAAAAATCCCGTCTCTCTCGCGGCATCGCGCAACGATGCCAGAAAATCGGCCCGAGCGTCGGGCGAGGCATCCAGCTGCCTCAGGTCGAGGATGGGCAAGTGAACCAAGGTGCTCATGGCGATAACGCTCCCTGTCGATGGAAAGTGAGGGTGAACCTCTCGTTCTGACGAGACAGGGGGGGAGAATTCTCCGCCTGCGGCCAGTGGCGACATGCCCCGGCCCCCTGTCTGTCTGCCCTTACTGAACCATGTATGGGTCACGGGATGGAACAATCAAAACCGGGAATGCTTTGCCATTTGGAACAATCCCGGGCCCGTGTCCGGCCCGCCGGTCAGACCCTCTTCGCCACCGCCGATGCCGATGTGCCCCCTTGCCCTAAAGAAACCCCCGGCGAGGCCGCTATGAGGGAGTGCTGGAGGATCCCCCATGACATTTCGCCCCTATCTGCTGCTGACCTTGCTTGCTTTTGCCGCCCACGGCACCGGGCAGGCACCGTCAGGCGCCGCCCCGGATCCAGCCCCCCTGGTTCCCCCCGACTACTGGCAGAGCAGCGACTGGCAGGGAATACCCGACAGCACCAGAGTGGACAAGCAACAGGTACTGTTTGCCAAGCACGACAGCGACAACTACGTGGGTCTGGTCATCCTGCTGCCCGACTGGCAGCGCAGCGGCCAGCTGTGGCAACTGACCCGGGAGCTGGGGCGCCTCGGTTTCGATACCCTGCTGCTGCTCCCCTCGCCGCAGCAGACCGAGCTCGACCCCGCCGCCGAGAAGAAACAGCAGGTCATCGACGATTTTCGCAAGCAGTTTGCCTCCCGCATCAGCAAGCTGGGGGATGCCAAGCTGCAGGAGGGGGGCTTCAAGCTGCTGCTGGCCCAAGGTACCAGCGCCGCCTGGGCCGCCAACCTCATCGCCAGCGAGCAGTTGCCCGCCCCCGATGCTCTGGTGCTGCTCGACGGCTTCTTCCCCAACCAGCTGAGCAACCAGACCCTCGCCAAGCAGATAGCCCAGGGCAGCATCCCTACCCTGGATCTCTATCAGGAGGAGGGAGGACGCTGGCCCCTGCTGGCGGCCGAAGCCCGCAGAAGCGAGAGTCGCCGCAGCCACAAGCTCAACTACCGCCCCTATGCCCTGATGGATCTGGAGGAGACGCCGGGGCGCATCCAGGGCTGGCTGACGCACCTGGGCTGGATCTGAGGCCCTCCGAGGCACAGCCACCCGCCTTTTGCCTTCCCCATCGGACTTGGCCCGATGCCACCGCGCTGGTCAGCCGCCCTCCATGTTTGGCATCATGTCCGAACCAATGGCAGGAGGCTTCATGCAGCAAATCGTGTTTCTCGACAGCGACACCCTGGACACCGGCATCAATCTGCGCCGCCCCGATTTTCCCCATCACTGGCAAAGCTACTCGACCACGGCGCCGGATCAGGTGGTGGAGCGGCTCAAGTGCGCCAGCATCGCCATCATCAACAAGGTGCGCATCGGGGCCGATGAACTGGCCCAGCTGCCCGAACTGCGCCTGATCGCCCTGGCCGCCACCGGCAGCGACAACCTGGATCTGGAGGCGTGCCGCGCCGCCAATGTCGCCGTGTGCAATATCCGCAACTACTCGGGCCCTTCCGTCCCCGAGCACGCCATGGCCCTGATGCTCGCCCTGTCGCGCAACCTGTTCGCCTGGCGCCAGTCCCTGCTGGAGGGGCGCTGGCAACAAAGCGGCCAGTTCTGCTTCTTCGACCACCCCATCACGGATCTGCATGGCAAGCGCCTCGGGATCATCGGCAAGGGAACCCTGGGACAGGCGCTGGGACAGCGGGCCAGCGCCATCGGGATGGAGGTTTACTATGCCCAGAGCCAGGTCGGCTCCCCGGGGGATGACGACAGGCTGCCCCTGGATGCCCTGCTGCAAAGTTCGGATGTGATCAGCCTGCACTGCCCGCTCACCCCCTACACCCGCCATCTCATCGGGGAGCGGGAGCTGGCCCTGATGAAACCGGGCGCCTTGCTCATCAACGTGGGCCGTGGCGGCCTGGTGGACGAGCCGGCGCTGCTCGAAGCCCTCGGCAACGGCCGTCTGGGGGGCGCCGGCTTCGATGTGGCGAGCGTCGAGCCGCCGCCCCCCGACCACCCCCTGATGCAGGCCCTGCGTTACCCCAATTTCATCCTGACTCCCCACGTGGCCTGGGCCAGCGAAGAGTCGATGCAGCGCCTCGCGGATCAGCTCATCGACAACATCAACGCCTTCTCCCTTGGCAGGCGCCAGCACCGGCTGGTGTAAGAGGCCGCTCGCCGCCCCTCACGGGCCGGCAGCGGGATCAGTCGTCATGCCATCTGTGCTTGCGGTGCTTTTTGTGTTTCTTGTGGTGCTTGTGGTGCTTGTGATAGCGCCTGTCATCGTAATAGCGATCGCCGCGGCTCTCGTGACCATCCCCGGTCCTGGCTCCGATGGCGGAGCCACCGGCACCACCGATACCGGCGCCGATCAGCTGGCCCGTACTGCCACCGACGCTCTTGCCGATGGCTGCCCCGCCCAGGGCACCGACGGCGCCGCCGAGCGCAGCTTCGTTCTTGTTGCCCCTATTGGCCGTGGCCGCACCACCGGCCGCGCCCCCAGGGCGGCCCCCACCAGGGCGCCGGTGTCGCCACCCAGCTCCTTGCCGATCATGGTGCCCGCCACCCCGCCGGCTCCGCCGCCGAGAATGGTATTGAGGGTCTCGGATGCCTGCACCTGTCCTGTGCCCAACAGCAACGCCCCCAGCAGCGCCAGTGCGCTCATGCCAAACGGTTTCATTTTCATGGGGTACTCCTGTCAAACCTGATGATTGATTATTTTTCCCTGCACTATACAAAGCCCCCTGACCTGCGCCACTGCCGCAAGGGGCACCTCACGGCCAGCCCTCCCTGTCTCCGGTTCGCGACACGATGCAAGAAAGCAGGCTAACCACCTGAAACCACATCAAAAAAAAAGGTCACACGAGAAATCATCCCCGTCATGACCCTTTTCTAGGCCCAAAGGCCCTTTTTTGCAGCAATCACCGTCAGACAGATACTGTCACAACCTCCCCGTCAACGGGCGACGACGCCGCCAGATGCCAACAATCCCGCCCCTGGTGCTTGCTCTCGTACAGGCAGGCATCCGCCCGCTCGAGCGGCGTCAGGGCATCATCCGGATAGCGCGCGCCGCCGGCGCTCAGGGTGATGGCGTCGGCGAACTCCCGCCATTTCAGGGCCTTCACCCGACCGAGCAGGTGGGTCAGGCGACATTCCACCTCCGCCTGCTCCCAGGGCAGCAAGGCCGCAAATTCATCGCCCCCGATGCGGTAGACCTGCTCATCCCCCAGGGTTCTCGCCATGATGGTGGCTACCCGAAATAGCACCGCATCCCCCACACCGTGTCCCCAGCTGTCGTTGACGCGCTTGAAGTTGTCCACATCGAACAGCACCAGCCAGTAGGGCCTCCTCGCCTGCTCCAGCTCCGCCCGCTGCTGATCGAAGGCTCGCCGGTTCAGGATGCCGGTGAGAGGGTCGTGGAGCAGGGCATCCTGCCCTTGCAGCAGGCTGTTTCGCACCTGTTCTATCTCTCCCAGGCTGCCGTGCACGAACCAGGTTCGCTGACGCCGCTGGATCTCCTTTCTCGCCTCATCCCGGATGAGGCCGCTGAGCGAGCCCTGCACCAGCGCCTGCTCCTGACGAAAGATCCGCATCAGAAACCACAGGCTGCACAGCCAGATGCAGAGCAATGCCAGGGCGGGCAGCACCACCATCAGCAGGGTGTCTTGCAGGTTTTCATGAAAATGGGAGGGGGGGAGATAGACGTTGAGATCCCACTCCATCCCCTCCAGAGCGTGTTGCAGGTGGCGACCGGCCCAGAACCCGTCCAGGCCGACCGCCTGCGTCTCCCGCTCGAGACGGGGCGGCAACAGCGACAAATTGTGCCCCACCACCAGCTTGCCGCCCTTGCGCTCGGTGATGTAAAGAGCCACCGGATCCTCACCCACTGCCCGGTGCAACGCCCCCTGCAAGGCACTGAACGACATGTCCACCATCAGCAGCCCAAGCAGTTGCCCCTCATCATCCTTGACCCGCTTGATGAGAGTCAGTACCTCTCCGGCCAAATCAAACGCCGGGTAGGGACCGAACCAGACGAGATCATCGCCCTCGCCGGACAGGGTCTGGAACCAGGGCCGCGCCTGTGCCCGGTAGCCCTCCGGTTGCTGCCAGTCGGGATAGCCGTCGAGCCGATGGGTGCGCGCGTTGTAGAAATAGAGGAAGTGGGCGTCGTACTTGAACTGATGGGCAATGGCCCAGATGGGATTGATGGCCGATGCCCCGGCAGCGATGGCCTGCTTGTCCAGGGACGCCTCCAGCACGCCAAGCTGGCGGCGGTTGTCCTGCGCCATGTCCTGGAACAGGGTGGCGTCGAGGGCGGCCAGCATGTGACCGTAACCCGCCACCGTCTTGTCGATGCTGCTCAGGTAGCTGGCTGCCGCCAGCAACAGGGTGGCGATCAGCACCAGCCCTCCCAGGAGAAACGACAGCGGAGTCAGTATGTAATAGCGTTCCTTGATCAGCGCCGCCGTCATGCCACCCTCTATAAAATGTCATATTGGATGAATTTTATAGATTAAAAATCTGCAAAAGATATTGATTGAAGTCATTAACATCCACTGCTAATGATAAAAAAGATATCAAGGTGTCTCACGGCCATATTCACATCCGTCATGTGAATATCCATAAAAAGTAGAAACAGTCATTACTCCTCGTTGACGGTTTATTGCCCGCAAGGTGATATAGTCGATGACTCGAGAAATCGGAGCCAGATGACCTTTGTCGGCAACGCTGGCGGTGATGATTCATCAACCAAGGAGATGTTATGAGCAGTCCGTTTATCGAACAGATCAAAGCACGTCGTACCATCTATGCCCTGGGCAACAGGGTGACCCACTCCGAGGCCCAGCTGACCGCCCTCATCAAGGATGCCGTCAAGCACAGCCCCTCTTCGTTCAACTCCCAGAGTTCCCGCGCCGTCATCCTGTTCGGCGAGCAGCACCACAAGCTGTGGGACATCGTCAAGGCGGAGCTCAAGAAGATAGTGCCGCCGGAGGCCTATCCCCAGAGTGAAGCCAAGATCAACGGCAGCTTCCGCGCCGGGGCTGGCACCGTGCTCTTCTTCGAAGACACCGCCGTCATCGAGGATCTTCAGCAGAAATTCGCTCTCTATGCCGACAACTTCCCCATCTGGTCCGAACATGCCACCGGGATCGCCCAGTTCGCGGTCTGGACCACCCTGGCCCAGGAGGGCATCGGCGCCTCCCTGCAACACTACAACCCGCTCATCGACGATGCGGTGCGCAAGGAGTGGGACCTGCCCGCCAGCTGGCTGCTTCGTGCCCAGATGCCTTTTGGCAGCATAGAGCAACCTGCCGGCGACAAGACCTTCATCGACGACGACGTGCGTTTCCGGGTCTTCAAGTAAGCCTTCACGCCCCCTCCACCAGGGGGCGTTTTCATCTCGCACTCGTTCACCCTTGTCACGTGCCAGCCATACTCTGAGCAAACCCTCTCTTGTCAGGAGGTCCCCATGGGGGACATCGCACGCCAACGTACCTCATGCACATTGACGCCCTTGTCCGCTCTGTTGTGTGTCGCCGCCCTGGTACTGCTGTTCTCGCTGATCGGCATCTTCACCCGCCCCCCCAACCTGCTGGCGGCCTTCTGGCCTGCCAATGCGGTCATGCTCGGCTGCATGGTGCGCTATCCGCGCCTGGCCACCCCGGCGGGCTGGGCCGGCGGCATACTGGGCTTTTTTCTCGCCGCCCTCTTCACCGGCGAGCCCCTGTTCAAAACCATCTTGCTGACCTGCGGCAACCTGGCCGGCATCGGCGTCGGGTATCTGCTGATGCATCGGCTCGCGCCTGCCGACAAGCTCCTCAGGCGCCCCACCTCCCTCGTGCTCCTGCTGCGAAACACCCTGGCCGCCTCCCTCGCCGCCGGCGTGGTCGGCGCCATCATCAATCCCATCCTGTCTCTGGGCTCCCCGCTCTACGGGCTGGGCTTCTGGTTTGCCAGCGAGCTGGTGAACTACATGACCATACTGCCGGTGCTCCTGACACTGCCTCCCCATGACAGCGTGCCCCCCTGGTGTACCCTCCTCTATCGCACCGAGTTCTCCTGGGCCGGATTGATGCCGTTGCTGAGCCTGGTGGCCTCCCTGCTGCTCACCCTGCTCATCGAGGGGCCGGGATCCATCGCCTTCCCGGTACCGGCACTGCTCTGGTGCGCAGTCACCTACTCCGTCTTCGCCACCAGCCTGCTGACCCTGAGTTACAGCACTCTGATCCTGATCGCCCTCTCAAACGGCCATCTCGTCATCAATCACGATGTCCAGACTCAGTACTGGATGTTCTCCGTCCGGATAGGGGTCATGCTGATCGCTCTCACCCCCCTGACCGCCGCCAGCATCATGGCGGCCCGCAACAGCCTGCTACGGGAGATGAAACACCTGGCCCACCACGATCACCTGACCGGTGCGCTGAACCGGGCCGGCTTCTGGTCGGCCGCCAACGAACTGCTCCAGCACCTCACGGTGCAGCGCTACCCTGTGGCGGTCTGCATGCTGGACATCGATCATTTCAAACGCATCAATGATCGGCACGGTCACGAAGAGGGGGACAACCAGTTGAGCGGCTTCGCGGCCCGGGTGCGCGACCAGCTTCGACCGGGGGACCTCTTCTGTCGCCTGGGGGGAGAGGAATTCGTGGCCATCTTGCCCGGCCTCAGCGAGGAGCAGGCCATGGCGGTGGCCGAGCGGCTGCGAAAAATCGTCGCGCAGCCAGGGGAAGAAAATGGAGCCGAGCCCGCCGTCTGCATCACGGTCAGCATCGGTATCGCCTCCCAGAGAGAGGGCCCCTTCAATCTGGACGAGCTGCTCTCTCGCGCCGATCAGGCGCTCTATCTGGCCAAGCACAATGGCCGCAACCGGGTGGAACGCTACTCGGCCGAGCAGGCTTCCCCCAGCGTCGGGCAATCTTGCGGCACCTGAATGGCGTGGCTCTTGTCGTCATCATCCGGCCTCTGCCGGCTGCGGGGCGGGCAGATGAAGATGGAGCCCGTCCGATGCCACCTCGATCTCGATCCCGCGCCAGTCCCGCAGCCAGCCCTTGAGCCTGTCGTCATACCGCCTTGTTCCCCCCATCTGCACCACCTGGCAACCCGCCTGCAGGGCGCTGGCGATGCCCGCTGGCGCATCCTCGAACACCAGGCAATCGGCCGGAGCCAGTCCCAACCGGCTGGCAGCCAGCAAATAAGGCTCGGGATCCGGCTTGCCCCGTACCACATCCCCGGCGCACACCAGGAGACGGGGCAGCGGCAATCCGGCGTGCAGCAGCCGGTGCTCTGCCACCCTCCGGCTTGCGGAGGTCACCAGCGCCCAGCGCGTCGATGGCAGCTGTTCGAGCAGTCGCCGGGCACCGTCCAGGGGCATCGGCGCCGCAGCATATGCCATCTCCAGATCGTCGAGCAGGGCCACCTCCACCGCCATGTCCAGCTGGGGAGCCAGGGCCCCTATCACCTCCCGTGAGCGCACGCCGTGGCACATGGCGAGCACGGGAGCGGGATCCAGCCCATGGTGCTGACACCAGCGCCGCCACACGACTTCCACGTCGCCGGTGGAGTGGACCAAGGTCCCATCCATGTCCAGCAGCAGGGCCTCGGCCCTCACGCGCACCGCGCTCACAGGGCTCTCCCCGCCAGCGCATCGGCGAAGACCTGCCGCTGGGCAGCGGCCTCGTAACAGGCGAGCGCCTGCTCCGCATTGCTGGCCCACACCGGCAAGGGGGCGACGACGAACCCCTGCTGCAACAGGCTGGTCAGCAGCTCCCCGGTCTCCGGTGCGGCCAGCGGCTGAGCCATCACCAGGCTCCCCTTGATCAAGAACAGATAGCGTTCGCTCGACATGACATGACTCCTTGTGGCTGAACAGCGGGCAAGCAGGCCCGTTTCGAGACCATTAGAACAAGGAGATTAGATAATTTATAATCAATAAATCGCCACATTTGATAACCAAACGGAATGAGATTCGACCTGAGACAATTGCAGGCCTTCGTCATGCTGGCCGAGAGTGCCAACTACCGGGAGGCGGCCAGCCGGCTTTTTGTGACGCAACCGGCCCTGACCAAGCAGATCCAGGGGCTGGAGCAGGCCCTCGGCAGCACCCTGTTCAACCGGGGCCGCCATGGGGCCGAGCTGACAGCCATCGGCCTCCAGTTGCTGCCCCAGGCCAAGGCTCTGGTGGATCACGGCAAGGGATTCGAGCGGCATGCCCTGGCGCTGGCAAGCGGTGCCGCCGGACGCCTCAATATCGGGTTCGGGCTCTCCAGCTTCGCACTGGCCCCCTCCCTGGTGGCCCGTTTCAAACAGCAGGCCCCCGACGTGCTGGTTCACCTGCGGGACACCACCTCCGCCATCCAGCAGGAGCACTTGCTGGCGGGTCGGCTGCAACTGGGCTTCATGCGACGGCCTGATGCGCCACAACTGAGGGAACACAGGTTGCTGACGGACAGACTGGTCCTGGCCGTCCCCACCCAGGTGGCAGGGCCGGACTTCGACCTGGAGCGGGCGCTGATCCGCGATCCCTTGCTGCAGATGGTGGGCCATCGCTGCCCGGGTCTCAGCCAGCAGATCGCTCGCTTCCTCGGTGCCAACCGGCTGACCGGTCTCATCCAGGAGGCGGAAGACATCCAGACCCTGGTCGCCCTGGTGGCCGCCGGTATCGGCAACGCCATCCTGCCGCGCAGCGTGGGGTTCATCGCGGGCAAGGAGGTGACCCTCTACCCTCTCTCCGGCCCCTGGTCGGAATGGGAAATCAGCCTGGTGTGGAACCCGGAATTTGCCGATCCCATTCGGGATCGCTTCCTCGCCATGGTGAGAGAGACGCACCCCGAGCCCGCATGAGGTGCATGAGATACCTGCAGGAGAGGATGGCCGGGCTCAGTCCCGTTCCGCCAGCTCCGCGACCTTGATGATCTCGGCAATGCGACCGAGCATGCGCAGGGAAGCCTGGTGTTCTGCGGCATCCGCCGCCGCGCAGGCATCCTCCAGGATGGTGATGGCGTAGTCCCGATCGTGGCCATCCCGTACCGCCCCCTGAATGGCCCAGCTGGTGCTCACGCCGCACACATAGAGATGCTCGATGCGATTGGCCCGTAGCGCAGGCTCCAGCGCCGTGCCGTAGAAGGGGCTGACCCTGGGTTTGGTCAGCACCAGATCCCCGGGTTGCACATCGAGCTCCGGGTGAAAGTCGGTGCCGCTGTCCGCCAGGGAGAGGGCCCCGAACTGCCGGGCACGGCCAAACATGGGGGAACCCCTGGGATGCAGCAGATAGCCCTCGTCAAACCCCACCTTGATGAGCACCACCAGCCAGCCGTGAGCGCGGGCATGGGCCAGCGCCTGATTGGCGTGCGCAATGGCGTCCTGCTCGAGCACCTGGGCCGCCGAGGCGGCAATGCGCCCGTCCGGGTGGGCGATGTCGTTGATGAAATCGATCACCAGCAATGCCTTGTTCATGGTGTTCTCCCCCTTGCCTGAGGCCGTTTTGCCCCTGCGCCGCCAGGATCACTCCTCGCGGCCATATAAAAAACCGGCTGGCACCATCACACGGATTGATATGCCACCCGATTGGCACCTGGCAGTGCCACGCACTGCCTCATACCAGCCCAAGCGCATAGCGTAGCGCCATCTCCTTGAGGGGGCCCGCCTTGTCCGCCAGATTCAGCGCCAGGTTGCGGGCAAGCCTGAGGGGGCCTATCTCGTTGCTGAAGACCCCGTAGAAGAGATCCATCCCCGACTGCATCAGCAGATTGTCAGGGCGGCGTCGCCCCTCGTAACGCCCGGCCAGCGCCAGCTCGTGCCACTGTGCCCCCGCCTTGCCGAGCAACCCGGCCCAGCAGGCCACGTCCTTGAAACCGAGGTTCACCCCCTGTCCCGCCAGCGGGTTGATGGTGTGGGCCGCATCCCCGAGCAGCACCACTCGCCCGGCGTGATAGTCGTTGGCGTGGCGGCGCACCAGGGGGAAGCTCCCCTTGGCCGTCACGGTGAAACCGCCAAGGCGGCTCGGGAAGTGGCGGCGCACCTCGACGGCCAGGGCCTCGTTGCTCATGGCGGCCAGCGCCCGGATGCGGGCCGGGCTGTCATACCAGACCAGAGAGCCATGGCGGCCCGGCAGCGGCAGGAAGGCGCGCGGGCCACTCGGGGTGAACTGCTGCCAGGTGATGTCTTCCTGGGCAAAATCGGTGTCGATGTTGATCAGCATGCAATGCTGGCGGTACTCGAAACGCGACACCCCGATACCGGCCAATCGCCGGGTGTGGGATTCGGCACCATCGCAGGCCAGCACCCAGCGCGCCTGCAGCTCGGTGCCGTCATCCAGGGTCAGCACGGCGTCATCCGCACTCTGGCGCAGACTCGTCACCGCCGCCGGGGTATGGGTCTGGATGGTCGGGAAATCCTCCATCCTTTTCAGCAGCGCGAGCTGGATCAGCCGGTTTTCGATGATGTAGCCGAGCTGGGGCAGCCCGAGATCCACCGCGTCGAAGCGGGTAGCGAAGCCGTCCAGCTCCCAGGTCTCCAGCCGGCGATAGGGGCACAGCCGCATCTGCTGCAGATATTGCCAGGCACCGGCCCGGGTCAGCAGCGCCACCGAGGCCTGACTGATGGCGGAAACCCGCAGATCCAGCGACTGCTCGGGGGCATAGGGCTCGGGCAACCGGGTCTCGATGACCCGTACCGAGAGCCCCTCTGCCGCCAGCAGGCAGGCGGTAGCGGCGCCCACCATGCCGGCGCCGACGATGGCGATATCACACTGTTCCATAACTTGATTCCTGCAAGGAGTCCCCGCGATAAGGGGCAAGGGCCGAACCGAATGGGGCATGATAACGCAAGGAGGCGGCAGAAACAGTGAGAGGGATGCGCAATTGCCGACGACAAGCTGGCCCTGATGGCGACGGGCGGCCCCAGACTGGTCAGCACCGGGATTGCGGAGTAAAATGGCCGGTCCTTTGACCCTGCCGATTTCAAAACCAGTCACGAGAAGCAATGAGCAAGAAACTTCATATCAAGACCTGGGGCTGCCAGATGAACGAGTACGACTCGTCCAAGATGGCGGACCTGCTGGATGCCAGCAATGGCTACACGCTTACCGAGGAGCCGGAAGAGGCAGATGTGCTGCTGCTCAACACCTGTTCCATCCGCGAGAAGGCCCAGGAGAAGGTGTTCCACCAGCTCGGTCGCTGGAAGAAGCTCAAGGCGAAAAAACCGGGGCTGGTGATCGGGGTGGGCGGCTGCGTCGCCTCCCAGGAAGGGGAGAACCTGCGCAGCCGGGCGCCCTATGTGGACATCGTCTTCGGACCCCAGACCCTGCACCGCCTGCCGACCATGATCAAGCAGGTGCAGGAGGGGCGCGGTGCCCAGGTGGACATCGCCTTCCCCGAGATCGAGAAGTTCGACAACCTGCCCGAACCCCGTGCCGAGGGGGCGACCGCCTTCGTTTCCATCATGGAAGGCTGCTCCAAGTACTGCTCCTTCTGCGTGGTGCCCTACACCCGTGGCGAGGAGGTGAGCCGGCCGCTGGATGACGTGCTCTATGAAATCGCCCAGCTCGCCCAGCAAGGGGTGCGCGAAGTGAACCTGCTCGGCCAGAACGTCAACGCCTACCGGGGGCCGACCTTCGACGGGGAGGTCTGCACCTTCGCCGAACTGCTACGCCTGGTGGCTGCCATCGACGGCATCGACCGCATTCGCTACACCACCAGCCACCCGGTCGAGTTCACCGACGACATCATCGAGGTCTATCGTGATACCCCCGAGGTGGTCAGCTTCCTGCACTTGCCCATCCAGAGCGGCTCGGATCGCATCCTGACCATGATGAAGCGCCCGCACACCGTGCTGGAGTACAAGTCCAAGATCCGCCGCCTGCGCGCCGTGCGTCCCGACATCACCATGAGCTCCGACTTCATCGTCGGCTTCCCGAACGAGACGGACGAAGACTTCGAGGCCACCATGAAACTCATCGAGGAGATCAACTTCGACATGAGCTTCAGCTTCATCTACAGCCCGCGCCCCGGTACCCCAGCCGCGGACCTGCCCGATGACGTCGACATGGAAGTGAAGAAGGCCCGCCTGACCCGACTGCAAAACCGCATCAATCACCAGTCCATGCTCATCGGCCGCGCCATGCTGGGCTCGGTGCAGCGCATCCTGGTGGAGGGGCCCTCCAAGATGGATCCCATGCAGCTCAGTGGCCGCACCGAGAACAACCGGGTGGTCAACTTCGAGGGGCCGCACCGCCTCATCGGCGGCTTCGCCGACGTGGAGATCACCGACGTACGCCCCTACTCCCTGCGCGGCCGCTTCATCCGCGGCGAGGACGAAATGAACCTGCGCATCGCCACGGCCCCGAGCGAGATCCTCGCCCGTCGTCCTGACAACGTGCCCGATGATCTGGGCGTTGCGGCCTTCAGACCCCATTGATGACTCTCTCCCCCGCCCCCTGGCGGGGGAACAACCGATAAGAGGACACCTTGAGCCGACACATCTCCACCCTGAATCTGCATCTGGAACCCGCCGACAACCAGCGCCTCGCCAGCCTGTGCGGACCCTTTGACGACAACCTCAAGCAGCTGGAGCGCCGTCTCGGCATCGAGATAAGCTACCGGGACAACCACTTCCAAGTGATCGGCAAGCAGGCCCAGGTGGAGGCGGCTGCCGTCATCCTCAAGCACCTCTATGTGGAAACCCAGCCCCTCAAGGGGAGCAAGGTGAGCGACATCACCCCCGAGATGGTGCACTTGGCGGTGCAGGAGTCCCGCGTGCTGGAGCAGGACGACGAACCCGCCCCTTCCCTGCCGTATGGCAAGGAGGTCACGGTCAAGACCAAGCGCGGTCTCATCAAGCCCCGCAGCCCGAACCAGGCCCAGTACATCGCCAATATCGTGCGCCACGACATCAGCTTCGGCATCGGGCCCGCCGGGACCGGCAAGACCTATCTCGCCGTGGCCGCCGCCGTGGATGCCCTGGAGCGCCAGGAGATCCGCCGCATCCTGCTGACCCGCCCGGCGGTGGAAGCCGGTGAGAAGCTCGGCTTTCTGCCCGGCGATCTTTCCCAGAAGGTGGACCCCTACCTGCGCCCCCTCTACGACGCCCTGTTCGAGATGCTGGGCTTCGAGCGGGTGGAGAAGCTGATGGAGCGCAACGTCATCGAGGTGGCGCCGCTTGCCTACATGCGCGGCCGCACCCTCAACGACGCCTTCATCATCCTGGACGAGGCCCAGAACACCACCACGGAACAGATGAAGATGTTCCTGACCCGCATCGGCTTCAACTCCAAGGCGGTGGTGACCGGCGACATCACCCAGGTGGACTTGCCTCGCAGCACCAAATCCGGTCTGCGCCACGCCCTGGAGGTGTTGCAGGGGGTCGATGGTCTCTCCTTCAACTTCTTCGAGTCCAAGGACGTGGTGCGCCATCCCGTGGTGGCCCGCATCGTGCAGGCCTACGAGGCATTCGATGCCCAGCAGGCGGCCGAGAAGAGCGCAGCCACTCCCCGCAACGAGAACACCAGCAAAGAGAGTGCCCAATGAGCGTGACCCTGGATCTGCAACTGGCCTGCGCCAGCACGGACGGCCTGCCGACCGAGGCCCAGCTGCAAGGCTGGCTCGACGGCACCATTCTGGGCTTCCAGCCCGAGGCCGAGGTGACGGTGCGCCTGGTGGACGAGGCGGAGAGCCGCGAGCTCAACCACACCTATCGCGGCAAGGACAAGCCCACCAACGTGCTCTCCTTCCCCTTCGAGGCGCCACCGGGTCTCGAGCTGCCACTGCTCGGGGATCTGGTGATCTGCCGCCAGGTGGTCGAGGCCGAAGCCGTCGAACAGGGCAAGCCCCTGATGGCCCACTGGGCTCACATGGTTGTGCATGGCAGTCTGCATCTGCTAGGTTATGACCATATCGAGGACGAGGAAGCCGAGGAGATGGAGCAGCTCGAGCGCGACATCATGCAGGAACTGGGCTTCGCCGATCCTTATCTGAACGACGAAGAGTAACGAACCGGATGGTCATCGTCTTGAAACAGCCGATGCCCATCCTCATATAGCCACAACGATTTCAAGTGTGTTCATACGAGTAACCAAGAGAGAAAATGACCGACGATCACCCTAGTACCGGCTCGCCGAAGAAAACCTGGCTCGACAAACTCAGCCAACTCTTCCAGGGCGAGCCAAAAGACCGCAACGATCTGGTAGAGGTCATCGCCGATGCCGAAGAGCGGGACCTCATCGATCAGGACACCAAGGACATGATCGAGGGCGTGCTCGAAATTGCCGAGCTGCGCGTGCGTGACATCATGATCCCCCGCTCCCAGATGGTGACCATCGAGAAGTCCCAGCCGGTGGACGAGTTCCTGCCAGTCATCATCGAATCCGGCCACTCCCGCTTCCCGGTGATCAACGAAGACAAGGATCACGTGGAGGGCATCTTGCTGGCCAAGGATCTGCTGCCGTTCGGTTTTGGCGGCCAGCATGCCAGCGAACCGCTCCAGCTGGAGAAGATCCTGCGTCCCACGGTGATCGTGCCGGAGAGCAAGCGGGTCGATCGCCTGCTCAAGGAGTTCCGGGAAGAGCGCTACCACATGGCCATCGTGGTGGACGAATTTGGCGGTGTCTCTGGTCTCGTGACCATCGAGGACATTCTGGAGCTCATCGTCGGCGAGATTGACGACGAGTTCGACGACATCGAGGACGAGCCGGAAGAGATCCGCCGCATCAGCAAGCGGGTCTTCTCGGTGAGCGCGCTGACCGAGATCGAGGACTTCAACGACTTCTTCGGCACCCAGTTCAGCGATGAAGAGGTGGACACCGTCGGCGGTCTGGTGATGCACGCCTTCAGCCACCTGCCCAAGAAGGGTGAAGAGATCGAACTCGACGGCTACCTGTTCAAGGTGATGCACGCCGATCGCCGTCGCCTGCAACAGTTGCAGGTGAAGATCCCCGAGCATCATGCGGCGGCGCAGCCGGAGTCCTGATCCCGCCCAACCCCACGCACATCCCGCGCCCCTCTCGTCAGGGGCGCTTTTTTTGCCTCTCTCCCGCCGCGCGACCGCCCCTGGGCCCACGCCGACCGCGAGGCTCGCCGTTGACCCGGTTTGCGGTTAAGATGTCGGCCATTGTGTTTCCATTCAGTCCAATTCGAGCCCCGATCCCCCGTGAAATCGAAACTCCTGACCAGCCTGTTTGCCATTGCCAGCGGCGCCATCGCCGTGCTGGCCTTCTCCCCTTTCGGCTACTGGCCCCTGGTGATCCCCTCCCTGCTCGGCCTTTACGCCCTGCTGGACAAGGCCACCCCCAAACAGGCAGCCTGGCGCGGCTTCGGCTACGCCATGGGTCTGTTCCTGCCCGGGCAGTGGTGGATCCACGTCAGCATGACGGAGTTTGGCGGCATTCCGCTGCCAGCCGCCTTCGTGCTGCTGGCCGGGCTCTGCGCCTATCTCTCCCTCTATCCGACCCTGGCCTGCTGGCTCTTCGCCCGCTTCTTTGCCGGCCGCCACTGGAGCCGCTGGCTGCTCGCCTTCCCGGCGCTCTGGCTGATGGCCGACTGGCTGCGGGGCTGGGTGATGACAGGCTACCCCTGGCTCTGGTTCGGCTACACCCAGATAGACGGCCCCCTCAAGGGCTTCGCTCCCCTTCTCGGGGTGCAGGGCATCACCCTCGCCCTGCTGCTCACCGCCTCCGCCCTCTGGCTGGTATGGCAACACCGCAAGCCGGCCTGGCTGCTGCTCCCCGTCGCCCTGGTGGGCGCCGCCCAGGGGCTGATGCAGCTCAACTGGGTGACCCGGGGTGAACCGGTCAAGGTCGCGCTGGTGCAGGGCAACATCGAGCAGTCCCTCAAGTGGGATCCGGAGGCCCTGGTGCCGACCGTGCGCAAGTATCAGGATCTCAGCCGCGAGAACCAGGATGCCGACATCATCGTCTGGCCGGAGTCCGCCATCCCAGCCATCGAGAAGGAGATGGGTACCTATCTGGAGAGCCTGGACAAGGCGATGAAGGTGAACGACACCGGCCTGCTGGCGGGGATCATCCATTACGATCTGAAACAGCAGCGCTTCTTCAATACCGTACTCGGCATGGGGGTACAGGATGCTGAGGGCAAGGAGTCCTACTACTACGAGCACAAGAACCGCTACTACAAGTACCATCTGCTGCCCATCGGCGAGTTCGTGCCCTTTGAAGATCTGCTGCGTCCCATCGCCCCCTTCTTCAACCTGCCCATGTCCTCCTTCAGCCGGGGGGACGAGGTGCAGCCAAACCTGATCGCCAAGGGGCTCAAGTTTGCCGCCGCCATCTGTTACGAGATCATCTTCCCGGACGAGGTGCGCCGCAACGTGCAGTCGGATACCGACTTTCTGCTGACCGTCTCCAACGACGCCTGGTTCGGTACCAGCATCGGCCCCTGGCAGCACATGGAGATCGCCCGCATGCGCGCCCTCGAGCTGGCCCGCCCGCTGCTGCGCGACACCAACACCGGCATCACCATCGTCACCGAGATAGACGGCAGCATCATCGCCCAGATCCCGCAGTTCGAGGCTGGAGTATTGCGTGCCGAGGTACGCCCCGCCCACGGCCAGACCCCCTATCTGCGTTTTGGCAGCTGGCCCATGTATGGCCTGGCCGCCGCCCTGCTGGGGCTGGCCCTGTGGCTGCGCCCACGTGCCCACCCCTGGGCGCGCAAGGGCTAAGACCACACAACGCCAATAAACAAAAGAGGCGCCCTTGGGCGCCTCTTTTTATGGTTTGGCTTATGGCTTGGCACAGTCTGGCGGCTCAAGGAGACAGCGGCTCGCGATGATATTCATCGGCCCCACACTCCGGGCAGGTGTCAAGCTGCTCCGGGTGCAGCACGGTATGGCGCCACTCGCAGTGATCGCACACCAGCACCCCGAGTCCCACCCAGTCCCCCGCCCGGTAGACCCCCTTGTGTTCCAGCTCGTCCGCCAACTCCTGCCACTCCACCTGGGTACGGTCGGTCACGTCCGCCAGCCAGGACCAGGCGGTGTCCTTGAGCGCCAGCATGAAGGCGGACTCCTCCACCTGCTCATCCTTGCGCCCTTCGTCATAGTTGCCCAGATCCCGCTTCACATACTCGGCGATCAGCGCCAGCTCGTCCTGGGTCAGATCCCCGGCCGCCTCCAGATAGGCCTGCACCTTGGCGATCATCCGGTTGAGGTGCTCTCCCTGAAACGCTTCCGTCTCTTCCCACTGCTTCTTGAGCTGGGCGATAAAGGCTTCATACCCTTGTCGACGTTTGTCCATGGCCATCACTCCTCTGCTGAATCCCGATCGAGCCAGACCCTGACCTCGGGCTCGGCGGATACGGGCGGCGGTTGCCATTCTCACTTCGTTGCGACTCTTGCGGCTCTGCAAATCCTCGCGGGTACCGGACCTGGCCCGAGACCGGGCGGATGCTGGCGGTTGTTGCCGCCGCAGGATATGGGTATTCTATCGGGATTTCCCAGCCGTTTTATCTATTCATTTCACAGATCCGGATGTCACCAATGCAAGAGCAATACGTTCCCCAATCCATAGAACCAGCAGTGCAGAAGCACTGGGATGCCAAGAAAACCTTCAAGGCGGTGGAGAAAGTAGACAAGGAAAAGTTCTACTGCCTCTCCATGTTCCCCTATCCGTCTGGTCGTCTACACATGGGGCACGTTCGCAACTACACCATAGGTGATGTGATCTCCCGTTATCAACGGCTCAATGGCAAGAACGTGCTGCAACCCATCGGTTGGGACGCCTTCGGCCTGCCGGCAGAAAACGCCGCCATCAAGAACAACACGGCGCCGGCCCCCTGGACCTACGAAAACATCGAATACATGAAGAACCAGCTGAAGATGCTGGGTCTGGGCTATGACTGGGATCGGGAGCTGGCCACCTGCAAGCCGGACTACTACCGCTGGGAGCAGTGGTTCTTCACCAAGCTCTACGAAAAGGGCCTGGTCTACAAGAAGACCTCTTCCGTCAACTGGTGCCCGAACGACATGACGGTGCTGGCCAACGAGCAGGTAGTGGACAACTGCTGCTGGCGCTGTGACACCCCGGTGGAACAAAAAGAGATCCCTCAGTGGTTCATCAAGATCACCGACTACGCCGAAGAGCTGTTGAACGACATCGACAATCTGGAAGGCTGGCCGGAGATGGTCAAGACCATGCAGCGCAACTGGATTGGCCGCTCCGAAGGGGTCAACATCAGCTTCAATATCGACGGTCAGGCCGAGCACCTCGAGGTCTACACCACCCGTCCGGACACCTTCATGGGTGTGACCTATGTGGGCATCGCCGCCGGTCACCCGCTGGCGCAGCAAGCAGCCCAGAACAATCCGGAGCTGGCCGCCTTCATCGAAGAGTGCAAGAACACCAAGGTAGCCGAAGCTGAACTGGCCACCATGGAGAAGAAGGGCATGGCAACCGGCCTCTACGCCATTCACCCGCTGGATGGCCGCAAGGTGCCCGTCTGGGTCGCCAACTTCGTGCTGATGAACTACGGCACCGGCGCCGTGATGGCGGTACCGGGTCACGACCTGCGTGACCACGAATTCGCCACCAAGTACGGCCTCGAGATCAAGCCTGTCATCAAGCCGGTTGATGGTGACGTCGACGTGAGCGAAGCGGCTTATACCGAGAAGGGCGTGCTGTTCAACTCCGGCGAGTTCGACGGCCTCGACTTCCAGGGTGCCTTCGATGCCATCGCCAACAAGCTGGAAGGGCTCGGCAAGGGCAAGCGCACCGTCAACTACCGTCTGCGCGACTGGGGTGTCTCCCGTCAGCGCTACTGGGGCGCTCCCATCCCCATGCTGACCCTGGCGGACGGTACCGTGGTGCCGACCCCGGAAGATCAGCTTCCGGTACTGCTGCCGGAAGACGTGGTGATGGATGGCATCCAGAGCCCGATCAAGGCCGACGCCGAGTGGGCCAAGACCACCTACAACGGCCAGGAAGCGTTCCGCGAGACCGATACCTTCGACACCTTCATGGAGTCCTCCTGGTACTACGCCCGCTACTGCTCCCCGGACTACGACAAGGGCATGCTGGATCCGGCGGCTGCCAACCACTGGCTGCCGGTGGATCAATACATCGGCGGCATCGAGCACGCCTGTATGCACCTGCTCTACGCCCGCTTCTTCCACAAGCTGCTGCGTGATGCGGGCCTCGTGAACAGCGACGAGCCGTTCAAGCGCCTGCTCTGCCAGGGCATGGTGCTGGCCGACGCCTTCTACTACAAGGATGAGAAGGGCGGCAACGTCTGGGTCAGCCCCCTCGACGTCAAGGTGGAACGTGACGACAAGGGCCGCATCACCAAGGCGGTCGACCTTGAGGGTCGTGAAGTGATCCACTCCGGCATGACCAAGATGTCCAAGTCCAAGAACAACGGCATCGACCCGCAGTTGATGGTGGAGCGTTACGGCGCCGATACCGTCCGTCTGTTCATGATGTTTGCCTCCCCGGCCGAGATGACCCTGGAGTGGTCCGACTCCGGCGTAGAGGGTGCCCAGCGCTTCCTGCGTCGCCTGTGGCGCATCACCTTCGAGCACGTATCCGGTGGCGCCGTTGCCGCACTGGACGTCGCCGCCCTCACCAGCGACCAGAAAGCCGTGCGCCGCGAGCTGCACAAGACCATCGCCAAGGTGAGCGACGACGTGGGTCGCCGTCAGACTTTCAACACCGCCATCGCTGCCATCATGGAGCTGATGAACAACCTGGCAAAACTGGGCAGCGACGCTCAGGATCGCGCCCTGATGCAGGAAGCGCTGGAAGCGGTCGTGGTCATGCTCTACCCCATCACCCCGCACATCGGCTTCGAGCTGTGGAAGATGCTGGGCAAGGAAGGGGACATCGATGTCGCGGCCTGGCCGGTGGCCGACGAAGCGGCCATGGTCGAGACCGAGAAGCTGGTGGTGGTGCAGATCAACGGCAAGATGCGCGGCAAGCTGACCGTGCCGGCCGAGATAAGCCAGGCCGACGTCGAGAAGCTGGCCATGGCCGATGCGTCCGTACAGAAGTTCACCGACGGTCTGACCGTGCGCAAAGTCGTGTACGTGCCGGGCAAACTGCTCAACATCGTGGCCAACTGATGACGCCTCCCCTGGCGGCGGCCGACGGTCTGGGCCAGGGGCTGACGACACACGGATGATGACGGCGGGCCCTGCGCCCGCCGCTCTTCCCTTCATGCAAAGAGGATTTTTTATGGGCACCATCTTCACGCGCTGGATGGCCATCGTGCTGGCAGGACTGTTGCTGCAGGCCTGCGGTTTTCAGATGCGGGGCACCGCCATTCCCCCCGAACTGATGACCATGAAAGTGGTCGGTGACAACAAGAGCGACTTCTACCGACTGGTCACCACCCGCCTCAAGGCCGCTGGCGTGCAGCTCGCCGACAAGGAGGGCATCCCGGTGCTGACCCTGGCCGGGGTACGTAGCCGCAGCCAGGTCGCCTCCGTCGACTCCATCGGCCAGGACCGCGAATACCTGCTCAGTTACAGCACCCAGTTCACCGTGGTCATGCCGGGCAAACCGACCCAGGTCTTCCCCATCACCTTCAACCGCAGCTTCCTGAACAAGCCGGATGCGGCACTCGCCTCCTCCCGCGAGCAGGAACAGCTCGGCAAGGAGATGCAGGAGCAGGCCGCCAACCTGGTTATTCGCCAGCTCAGTCAGGTCAAGTTCTGATGCGCGTATCTTGATGAGAGGGTGTTGATGAGAGTCTATCCCGAGCAGTTTGCGGATCATCTCAAGGCAGGGCTCAAGCCCTGCTATCTCATTTTTGGGGACGAGCCCCTGCTCAAGCTGGAAGCCGTCGACGCCGTGCGCCAGGTGGCACGCAAACAGGGCTTCGATGAACGCCACAGCTTCGTGGTGGAACAGGGGCTGGACTGGAACCAGGTCTACGATGCCTGCCAGGCCATGAGCCTGTTCTCGGCCCGCCAGATCATCGAGCTGGAGCTGCCCGCCAAGATCGACAAGGATCTCGCCGCCCGCATCAGCGACATTGGCAAGCAGCTCCACCCCGACCTGCTGCTGGTGCTCTCGGGCCCCCGCCTCAACCAGACCCAGATGAAGGCGGCCTGGTTCGACAAGCTGAGCCAGAGCGGCACCTATGTACCGGTCAACCACCCCGAGCCCCGCTTCTTCCCGCGCTGGATGAGCGCCCGCTTTCAGCGCTTCGGCCTCAAGGCACTGCCGGATGCGGTCAACTTCATGTGCCACGCCTACGAGGGCAACCTGCTGGCCGCGAGCCAGGAGATCGAGAAGCTGACCCTGCTCTCGCCGCCCCAGCCCATCAGCGTCGCCTATCTGCAGGAGACCATCATCCGCCACGCCCACTTCACTCCCTTCCAGCTCGTCGATACCCTGCTGGAAGGAAAGGTGAACCGGGCCCAGCGCATCCTGCTGGCCCTGCGCGCCGAGGGCACCGAACCCGGCATGCTGGCCTGGACCCTGTGCCGCGAGCTGGAGCAGCTCACCGAGCTGGCGCTGGCCGCCCGCGCCGGACAGCCCCTGGTGGAGCATTTCAGCCGCCTGCGCATCTGGCAGAGCCGCCAGCAGCTCATCCAGCAGGCGCTGACCCGGCTTCCCTTCCCCAAGATCCGGCAACTCTGGCAACTGATGGCCCAGCTGGACCATGCCCAGCGCCATTTCGACACCGAACAGGCCTGGCTGATGCTGCAAACCATCGCCCTCGGCTTTCGTGACGGTACCCCGCTCCCCCTGCTGGAGACGGAATCATGCTGACACCGCCCATCGGGATCCTCGGCGGCACCTTCGATCCCATTCACATCGGCCACCTGAGGCCCGCCATCGAGGCACGGGACGCCCTGGGTCTGGCCGAGGTGCGCCTGCTCCCGAACCATATCCCGCCCCACCGGGCCAATCCGCTCTGCTCCAGCGAGCAGCGGCTCGCCATGGTCCGGCTCGCTGCGGCGGACAACCCGGGATTCGTGGTGGATGAGCGGGAGCTCAGGCGCGACACCCCCTCCTGGACTATCGACACCCTTGTCGAGTTGAGGAGCGAGCTGCCGGACACCCCGCTCTGCTTTTTGATGGGGATGGATTCCCTGCTCGGCCTGCCGGGCTGGCACCGCTGGCAGGAGCTGCTCGATTACGCCCATCTGGTGGTGAGCTGCCGCCCAGGCTGGCAACCGGATTATTCCGTCCAGGTTGCCGAGCTGCTGGCCCGCCACCAGACCCGGGACATTCAGGATCTCCATCGCCAGCGCCACGGTCATGTCTGGCTTTGTGACAACCTGCCCGTCGAGCTGTCGGCCACACGCCTGCGTGCCCTGCTCGCGGCAGGCCAGGATCCCAAATACCTGCTGCCCAACCCGGTCGCCGACTATATCCGGCGCCACGGGCTCTACCGCTCATCGGCAACGCAGTAAACGGCGCCACGCAGGCGGATCAGCCGACACGTCCGGGCGCACCGGGCCCGGCCCTGACTATTGCCAGGCCGGGTTGCACACTATAGTGATCGTCAAGGGGCCCCTCCCCCACGGGACGCCTCCCCGGGCGATGCTCCCTTTGCCAGGCTGGGAAACGGGAGTGACCATGATATAATCCGCCGCCCTCTGGCGCCGGAAGATAGGAGAAGACATTGCAAGGCCAAGAATTGCTCGCCTTTATCGTCGACAAGATCGATGACATGAAAGGCCGCGACATCATCACCCTCGATGTGCGCGGCAAATCCAGCATCACGGACACCATGATCATCTGCTCCGGCAACTCCAATCGTCACGTCAGTGCCATCGCCCACAACCTCGCCAGCGAGGCCCGTCATGCGGGGCTCGACCTGCTGAGCGTGGAAGGGGAACTCACCGGTGAGTGGGTGCTGGTGGACATGGGGTCGGTCATCGTCCACGTGATGCAGGATGAGTACCGCGACTTCTACCAGCTGGAAAAACTCTGGAGCGGCGCCGCCCAGGTCAATTCGCAATAAAGGGCGACAGCGTAACCAAAGATGAAGATCCAGTTGATTGCCGTGGGCACCAAGATGCCTGCCTGGGTAGAGCATGGCTTCGAAGAGTACCGTCGCCGCTTCCCCAAAGACATGCCGTTCGAGCTGGTCGAGATCGGCGCAGGCAAGCGCGGCAAGAATGCCGACATTCCCCGCATCCTGCAAAAGGAAGGGGAAGCCATGCTGGCCGCCGCCGGCCGCTCCCGTATCGTGACCCTGGACATTCCGGGCAAGCCCTGGACCACGGAGCAGCTCGCCGTGCAACTGGAAGCCTGGAAGCTGGATGGCCGGGATGTGGCGCTGCTGGTGGGTGGCCCGGAGGGGCTCTCCCCCGAGTGCAAGGCTGCCGCGGAGCAGAGCTGGTCTCTCTCGCCCCTGACCCTGCCCCATCCCTTGGTGCGGGTACTGGTGGCCGAGAGCCTCTATCGCGCCTGGAGCATCACCACCAATCACCCTTATCACAGAGAGTGACCCATGCCGACCCTGAGCATGCATTTCTCCTCTCTCACCCGCACGTCAGCCACAAGGTAACGGCATGCTGAAGAATCGCATTGAAATGCGCGATCACAGTGCCGAGGGACGTCTGTTCTTCCGGCGCACCCTGGTCGCCTACATCGGCATGGTCACCCTCATGCTGGTGCTGCTGGCTAACCTCTACTACCTGCAAGTAGAGTCTTACGAAACTTATCAGACCCGATCCAACGACAACCGCATCCGTGTGGTACCGGTGGCGCCGCCCCGTGGCCTCATCTACGACGCCAACGGTGTCCTGCTGGCGGAAAACCGCCCTGTCTACAGCCTGGAGATCGTGCCCGAAGAGACCGAGAACCTGGAGAAGACCGCGGACGACCTCATCACCCTGCTGGCCCTGCCGGAGGGGACCAAGGAGAAGTTCCTGGCCGAGGTCAAACGTCAGCGCCGCTTCAAGCCCGTGCCCCTGTTCGAGAAGCTGACCGAATACCAGGTCGCCCTCTTCTCGGTCAACCAGCACAACTACCCGGGGGCCAGCATCGAGGCCTACCTCAAGCGCTACTACCCGTTCGGCGATACCCTGACCCATGCCCTGGGCTACGTGGCCAAGATCAACACCCGTGACGTGGAGCGCCTCGAGAAGGAGGAGAAGCTCGCCAACTATGCCGCCACCAAGGACATCGGCAAACAGGGGGTAGAGAAGTACTACGAGGATCAGCTGCACGGCGTGGCGGGTTATCAGGAGGTCGAGGTGAACAACCGCGGCCGGGTGGTGCGCACCCTGAAATTCCAGCCCCCCGAGCCCGGCAAGGACATCTACCTCAACATCGACATCCGCCTGCAGTTGAAAGCCCAGGAGCTGCTGGCCGGCCGCCGGGGCGCCATCGTGATGATGGAGCCCAACACCGGCGCCATCCTGGCCATGGAGTCGAGCCCGAGCTACGACCCCAACCTGTTCGTGACCGGCATCTCCAGCGCCAACTACTCGGCGCTGCTCAACGATCCCGCCCGGCCGCTGGTCAACCGCACCACCCAGGGCATCTATGCCCCCGCCTCCACCGTCAAGCCCATGATGGCGGTGATGGGGCTCAATGAGGGGGCGATCACCCCCAATTACCGCTACTTCGGCGGGCCCAGCTTCTCCATCCCGGGCACCACCAAGAAGTTCCGGGACTGGCGCCGCTGGGGCCACGGCTGGCTCGACGTCTATCGCGCCATCGAGGTCTCGGCGGATACCTATTTCTACGATCTCGCCTACCGGGTCGGCATCGACAAGATCAACAGCTACATGACCAAGTTCGGCTTCGGCCAGTACAGCGGCGTGGACCTCTATGAAGAGACCCGGGGCGTCATGCCCTCCCGGGACTGGAAGATGGCCCGCTGGCGTCAACCCTGGTACCAGGGGGACACCATCTCCATCGGCATCGGCCAGGGCTACTGGAGCGCCACCCCGATCCAGCTCGCCAAGGCCATCAGCATCCTGACCCAGAACGGTCACGACGTGACGCCGCACCTGCTCAAGAGCACAGCCTCCTCCGATGGCGTGGTCAACGCCCCCATCAACCCGAACGTGGCCATCGCCGCCAAGAGCGATACCTACTGGCAGGTGGCCAAGGACGGCATGTGGCGCGTCATCAACGGCCACGAAGGGACGGGGCGCCGCGCCTTCGCCAATACCCCCTACAAGGCGGCGGGCAAGTCTGGCACCGCCCAGGTGGTGGGCCTGAAAGAGAACCAGGTCTACAACGCGGCCACCACCAAGGTGGAGCACCGCGACAACGCCCTGTTCGTCGCCTTCGCTCCCTTCGAGGCACCCAAGGCGGTGGTCGCCCTGGTGCTGGAGAACGCCGGGGGCGGCAGCGCCATGGCGGCACCGGTCGCCCGCCACATGCTGGATGCCTATCTGCTGCCGCCGGAACCCCAGTTGCCACCGGCACCGGAAAAGCCGTCCCAACCGAGTGAGGTCGTTTCCCAATGAGTAATTCTGCCCGCCAGCAGAGCATCTGGTACAAGCTGCACATCGACCTGCCGCTGCTGCTCGGCCTGCTGACCCTGATGGCCCTCTCCATGGTGGTGCTCTACTCCGCCTCGGGCCAGGATCTCGACTCCATCGTGCGCCAGCTGGTGCGCGGCGCCCTGGCCTTCGGTCTGATGATCGGCATGGCCCAGCTGCCGCCCTCCCTCTATGCCCGCTGGTCGGTGCCCCTGTTTGCGGTGGTGGTGCTGCTGCTCATCGCGGTGGACGTGTTCGGCCATATCGGAAAGGGGGCCCAGCGCTGGCTCGATCTCGGCTTCATGAAGTTCCAGCCCTCCGAGGTGATGAAACTCTCCATGCCCATCATGGTGGCCGCCTGGCTCAGCCGGCACTCCCTGCCGCCAAAGTTCAGCCATGTGATGATCGCCCTGGTGATGGTGCTGCTGCCCACCCTGCTGATCGCGGCCCAACCCGATCTCGGCACCTCCATCCTGGTGGCCGCTTCCGGCTTCTTCGTCATCTTCCTGGCGGGGATCAGCTGGTGGCTCATCGGGCTCGCGGTCTTGCTCATCTGCGCCTTCATGCCGGTACTCTGGTTCTTCCTGATGCACGACTACCAGCGCCAGCGGGTGCTGATGCTGCTGGACCCGGAGAAGGACCCGCTCGGTCGCGGCTATCACATCATCCAGTCCAAGATTGCGATCGGCTCCGGCGGCGTGTTCGGCAAGGGGTGGCTGCAAGGTACCCAGTCCCAGCTCGAATTCCTGCCAGAGCGCCACACCGACTTCATCTTCGCCGTCTTCAGCGAGGAGTTCGGTCTGGTGGGAGTGGCCCTCTTGCTGGTCATCTACCTCTACATCATCAGCCGCTGCCTGTTTATCTCCATGCAGGCCCAGAACAGCTTCGAACGCCTGCTGGGGGGCGCCCTGACCCTGACCTTCTTCGTCTATGTGTTCGTCAACATGGGCATGGTAAGCGGCATCCTGCCAGTGGTAGGAGTTCCCCTGCCACTGGTGAGCTACGGCGGCACCTCCATGGTGACCCTGATGGCGGGCTTCGGCGTTCTGATGTCCATCCAGACCCACAGGCGGCTGCTCGCCTGATGCGGCTCGGCTGGCTGGCTCTATCTCTGTGCACCCTGACGGCGGGTGCTGCCGTCTCGCCGGCCCGGCTCAGCCTGCTGGCCGAGCAGCAGCAGGTGCCGCTGGCAGAGTTGCAGGCCGCCGCCGCCCAGGCCAGCCTGCGCCAGGAGGTACTGGACACCATCCGCCGCCCCTGGGAAGCCAAGCCCTGGCACCGCTACAGGCCGCTGTTCGTCACCCCGGAGCGCATCCGGGACGGAGTGGGATTCTGGCAGCGCCATGCCGCCACCCTGGCACGGGCCGAGCAGACCTACCAGGTCCCCGCCTCCCTCATCGTCGCCATCATCGGCATCGAGACCTTTTACGGTCGACAGATGGGCCGCCATCCGGTGCTCGACAGCCTTTACACCCTGGGATTCCACTACCCAGAACGGGCGGATTTCTTCGCCAAGGAGTTTGCCCAGCTGGTGCTGCTTGCCCGGGAAGAGAAGTGGCCGCTCACCAATCTCAAGGGCTCCTATGCCGGCGCCATGGGCATGGGCCAGTTCATGCCCTCCAGCTACCGCCACTACGCGGTCGACTTCGACGGAGACGGCAAGCGGGATCTCTTCGCCAACCCGGCAGATGCCATCGGCAGCGTGGCCAACTACTTCGCCCTGCACCACTGGCGCTGGGGCGAGCCGGTGGTGGAGCCCGCCTTGATCGGATTGGCGCCAGTAGGTACCCTGCTTGCACCCGAGCCCGAGCTAAGACACCGCTGGGCAGAGCTGGCCGCTGCGGGCATAGAAGTCGCCACACCGCCGTCACCCGAGACGCCGGTAAAACTGCTGGCGATGGAGCAGGCCGAAGGACCGGAATACTGGGTCGCGCGCCACAATTTTTACGTGATCACCCGCTACAATCGCAGCCCTCTCTATGCGATGGCGGTGCATCAACTCAGTCAAGCAATCCAGGACGCTTATGCATTACAGCCACAAACTTCTTCCCCTCAGCCTGACCTTGTTGCTGGCCGCCTGTAGCAGCCAACCCGAGCCCCAGCCGCTGCCGCCAGAGCCCATCCCCCAGGAGAAGCCCCAGGTCATCGAGATTCCCCAGGCGACCGGCGCCATTCCCCGCCCCGAACCCATGAGCGAGAGCGGCAACCGGGACTACTGGATCGGCAAGCAGAAGTTTGAGGTGTGGCGCGACGTCAAGCACTACAGCGAGGAAGGCACTGCCAGTTGGCTCTCCCGGGATCTGGACGGCAACAAGACTGCCAACGGTGACGTGCAGGACAGCACCCTGTTCAGCGCCGCCCACCGCAACCTGCCCCTGCCAAGCTACGTGCGGGTCACCAATCTGGACAACGGTCTGGAGACCATAGTTCGCGTCAATGATCGCGGCCCCTTCGGCAGCGATCGCCTCATCGATCTCTCCCACGCCGCCGCCG
The DNA here is from genome assembly GCF_027707405.1 of Aeromonas sp. QDB68. NCBI lineage: Bacteria > Pseudomonadati > Pseudomonadota > Gammaproteobacteria > Aeromonadales > Aeromonadaceae > Aeromonas > Aeromonas sp. QDB68. The sequence continues at coordinate 59,555 of NZ_JAPCIQ010000002.1, forward strand.
CGCAGCTGGAGATGGTGGAAGGGGGTGAGGCCCGGGTGCGCCTCGAACTCATCACCGATCAGCCGGATCAGATGGTAGAGATGGTGCCCATGACCCCGATGACGCCCATGGAGCCTGCGGCGCCAGCAGCCAATTCCTTCGCGAACGAGACGCCGGCCCCCACGGCACCGGCCAAGGCCGCGCCTGCTCCTGCCGCCACGGCAACCACCACCGTCTCCCCCCCCAAGGCCGGTGCGACCCAGGGCAAGATGATCCAGGTGCTCGCCAGCGGCTCGCAGGCGCGGGCCGAGGCCATGGGCAAGGTGATGACCCAGCGCTATGGCGTGCCGTACCAGGTGGTGGCACATGGCGCCGTCTTCCGCGTCCTGCTCGGACCCGTGGCCAGCGACAAGCAGGCCCCTCTGCTCGAGCAGATCCGCCAGGGTGGGTTGGAGCAGGCCTTCATCGTGCCCTGATACCCGCCCCGACCTCGCGCCGGGATACGACGCGAGGTCGGGGACCATCCCATAAAATCCCGTCCAGGTCGCATCTCGGACTATGACCGACACGCACATCTGGTATAGTGGGGCCCGCTTTTTTTCAACTTGGGTACATCCCATCCAGGCACCAGGAATTTCAAGATGTCCAAATTTGCCCGCTCCGTTATTCTGGCCTCCCTGTTAAGCGCCACCGCTCAGGCCAACCAGCCTGTTCCGACCCCGGATTCGGCCCTGCCGAGTGCCCAGCCGGTCCCCACTTTGAACAGCGCCCCCATGGTGGTGCCTGCCGCGCCCGAGATCTCCGCCAAGGCCCACATCCTGATCGACTACTTCTCGGGCCAGGTGCTGGCCGAGCAGAACGCCGACGAGCGTCTGCCCCCCGCCAGCCTGACCAAGATGATGACCTCCTACATCGTCGGCGACGAGCTGCACAAAGGGAACATCAAGGGCACCGACATGGTGACCATCAGCCAGAACGCCTGGTCCAAGAACTACTCCGACTCCTCCAAGATGTTCATCGAGGTGGGCAAGCAGGTCTCCGTCGATGATCTCAACAAGGGCATCATCATCCAGTCCGGCAACGACGCCTGCGTCGCCATGGCCGAGCACCTGGCAGGCAGCACCGACTCCTTCGCCAGCCTGATGAACGCCTGGGCCGCCAAGCTCGGCATGAAGGACTCCCAGTTCAAGAACCCCCACGGCCTGGATGAAGAGGGCCACTACAGTACCGCCCGCGACATGGCCCGCCTGGGTCAGGCCCTGATCCACGATCAGCCGGAGGAGTACAAGATCTACTCCCAGAAGTCCTTCGTGTTCAACGGCATCACCCAGCACAACCGCAACCGCCTGCTGTGGGACCAATCCCTGCAGGTTGACGGCATCAAGACAGGTCACGTCAGCCAGGTCGGCTACAACCTGGTCTCTTCCGCCACCAACAACGAAGGCATGCGCCTGATCGCCGTGGTCATGGGGGCCAACAGCGAGGCCTCCCGCGCTGCCGAGAGCAAGAAGCTGCTCACCTACGGCTTCCGCTTCTTCCAGAGCCTGACCCCCTACAAGGCGGGCACCGAACTGGTCACCCAGAAGATCTGGATGGGCGACAAGCCGGAAGTGAAGCTGGGGGTCGACAAGGACGTCTCCGTGCTGGTCACCCGTGGCCAGGGCAACAACCTCAAGGCGGACTTCCAGCTGGAGAGCGAGCTGAAGGCGCCCCTGGCCAAGGGCCAGCGCGTCGGCACCGTGTACCTCAAGCAAGGGGACAAGGAGATCAAGCAGGTTCCCCTGGTTGCCCTGGAAGAGGTGCAGGAAGGTGGCCTGATGAGCCGCCTGTGGGATTACCTGGTGATGCTGGTCTCCAGCTGGTTCAAGTAACAGACCCTTCCTCAAGCAGCGGCGCCAACAGGCGCCGCTCCTGTCTTTTGCGGTCTGTCCAGTCAATAACCCTGTAATCTGCAGGTTCCGCCGACTGACGATTTGTGGTAAAAAGCAGCATTTCCACGTCTTGCCGCACCGCCGGGTCTTGATCCCGAGGCGGCTCATGCCCATATAGACTGGGAACTGTCCCCTGGGGGCAGATGAGGGGACCGTTTCGGCGGCCCTCAAAGACGTAAAGATGACGTCGCGTCCCGGCGACCCAGAAAGGTGAAGTAGATGAATACCAAGTTTGATGAACTGCTGGAGTTCCCCTGCAAGTTCCCGTTCAAGGTGCTTGGCGTGGCCGATCCCGCCCTGCCCGACATGGTGGTGGAAGTGCTGCAGCAACATGCTCCCGGCACCTACAGCCCGACCGTTCAACCTAGCTCCAAGGGCAACTATCACTCGGTACGGGTGACGGTCACCGCCCAGAGCAAGGAACACATCGAGGCCATGTATACCGCCCTTGGCAAGATCGAGCTGGTTCGTTACGTCCTGTAAGTTGCCTCTCTCGCCCCGCCACCGGGGCGACTGATTATTTGCCGCCCGGTCGCAGCGGCGACCGTACCGACACCGCGCCGCCAGTGAGGAAAGATGTCACTCGAAACGCCCGCCGAGCCACAACCGTCAGCCGGCCAACTGCTCGTCAGACAGCTGGGCCGTCGCCCCTACCAGCCGGTGTGGGACGCCATGAAGGCGTTCACCGACAATCGCACCCCCGACACCCCGGACGAGTTCTGGGTGGTGGAGCATGACCCCGTCTACACACAGGGTCAGGCCGGCAAGGCCGAACACCTGCTCGCCCCCGGCAACATCCCGGTGGTGCAGAGTGATCGCGGTGGCCAGGTGACCTATCACGGCCCGGGCCAGCTGGTGCTCTACGTGCTGGTGGATGTGCGCCGCAGCAAGCTCTCGGTACGGGAGCTGGTGACCTGCCTCGAAACCGCCATCATCAACACGCTCGCCAAAAGCAATATTGAGGCCTACGCCAAGGCCGATGCCCCGGGCGTCTACGTGAAGAGCGATCTGGGTATGGAGGCCAAGCTGGCGTCCCTGGGCTTGCGCATTCGCAAGGGGTGCTCGTTCCACGGGTTGGCCCTCAACGTCAACATGGACATGACTCCCTTCCTGCGCATCAATCCGTGCGGCTATGCGGGCATGGCCATGACCCAGACCAGCGCCCTGGGCGGCCCACAGAGCGTCGCCGAGGCACAGTCCCTGCTGGTGACGGAGCTGGCCCGCCTGATTGGCTACCAAGAGATCACGAATACCGAAGAGGCGGCATGAGCAACCCCATGCCCCGTGGTCACGAGGGAGCCGCAAGGCCTCTGGTGACCGTCAACCAGACAATAACAAACACCGAGAGTGAATCATGAGCAAACCCGTTCGTATGGAGCCGGGCGTCAAGCTGCGCGATGGCGACAAGATGGCCCTGATCCCGGTGAAATTCATGCCGGATCCCAACGAGGAAGTGCTGCGCAAGCCGGAGTGGATGCGGATCAAGCTGCCGCCGTCGAGCCAGAAGATCGAGCACATCAAGAGCACCCTGCGCAAAAACAAGCTGCACTCTGTGTGTGAAGAGGCTTCCTGCCCCAACCTGGCGGAGTGCTTCAACCACGGCACCGCGACCTTCATGATCATGGGCGCCATCTGTACCCGCCGCTGCCCCTTCTGCGACGTGGCCCACGGCCGTCCGTTGCCGCTGGATCCGGAGGAGCCGAAGAAGCTGGCGCTGACCATCAAGGAGATGGGGCTCAAATACGTGGTGATCACCTCGGTGGACCGCGACGATCTGCGGGACGGCGGTGCCCAGCACTTCGCCGACTGCATCAAGCAGATCCGCGAGCACAGCCCGCAGACCCGCATCGAGATCCTGACCCCGGACTTCCGTGGCCGGATGGAGCAGGCGCTGGAGGTGTTCCGCGAGACCCCGCCTGACGTGTTCAACCACAACCTGGAAACCGCCCCGCGCATGTACCGGGTCGCCCGGCCGGGTGCCGACTACAAGTGGTCGCTGGAGCTGCTGCGCCGCATCAAGGAGATGCACCCCCACGTGCCGACCAAGTCCGGCGTCATGATGGGTCTGGGCGAAACCAACGAAGAGATCGTGCAGGTACTCAAGGACTTGCGCGAGCACGGCGTCAACATGCTGACCCTGGGCCAGTACCTGCAACCGAGCCGCCACCACCTGCCGGTGAAGCGTTATGTGCCGCCCGCAGAGTTCGACGAACTCAAGGATGTGGCCATGGATCTCGGCTTCAGCCACGCCGCCTGCGGTCCCTTCGTGCGTTCCTCCTACCACGCAGACCTGCAAGCCAAGGGGGAAGAGGTCAAATAAGCCTCTTTTCCTGCTGGCAGAAAAAAGAGCGCCTCTGGGCGCTCTTTTTTTTATCGCCGTCACCGCGCAGGCAGCGGTTGTCCCTTTGTGATTGGCGCCGTTCTGGCGTAACGTGGCCACTCCCCTTCTCTGGAGTGCTGTGCCGGATGCCGACTCTCACCGTTCGCCTGATCCCCCTGCGTGACGCAGACTTTCCCGCCTATCGCGACTACTTCATCGAGGATTACGCCCAGGATCTTGCCAGCAACCACGGGATGGCGCTGCCTGACGCCCACCGTCAGGCCGACGCCTCGTTGCAGCAGCTCCTGCCACTGGGTGTCGCCACCCCGGGTCATCACCTGCTCGCCATGGTACCTGAAGCCTCGAACGCGCCGGGCGAGCCTCTGGGCTATCTCTGGCACGCCATCGACGGCGCCGCCGGCACCACCTTCATCTACGACTTCTATGTGACACCGCCCCATCGTGGTCGCGGCCTCGGCAAGGCAGCCATGGCCGCCCTGGAAGCGCAGCTCGCCCCCCTAGGCATCCACCAGATCAAGCTGAGGGTGGCCCATGACAACCCGAGGGCACTGGCGCTCTATCAGGCGCTGGGCTTCACCATCACCGGCTACAACATGGCAAAGCGTCTGGATTGAGCACCTTCATTGGGCCACCACCCGGCCCATGGCTCAGAGCGAGATGCCGGAAAAAGACATGAAGCCGAGGGACATCAGCCCGGCCACGATGAAGGTAATGCCGATCCCCCGTAGCCCCTCTGGCACATCCGAATACTTCATCTTCTGGCGCAACCCCGCAATGGCGACGATGGCCAGCAGCCAGCCCAGCCCTGAGCCCGCCCCGTAGACCACGGATTCGATGAAGTCGTAATCCCGCTGGGCCATGAACATCACCCCGCCGAAGATGGCGCAGTGCACCGTCAGCAGCGGCAGATAGATACCGAGCGCGTGATGGAGCGCCGGGAAATGTTTGTCCAGCACCATCTCCATCACCTGCACCAGGGCCGCCAGCACCCCGATATAGACGATGAAATCGAGAAAGCCCAGATCAAACTCCCCGAGGAAGGTACTCTCGGGACGCAGGATATGGCGGTAGATCAGGTTGTTGAGGGGGATGGCGATTACCATGACCACCAGCACCGTCATGCCCAAACCGAAGGCGGTGTTGATGTTCTTGGAAACGGCCAGGAAGGTGCACATGCCAAGGAAGAAGGCCAGCGCCAGGTTTTCCACAAAGATCGACTGGATGAAGAGATTGACGTAATAGTCCATGAATGAGTTCACCACTTGGTTGCAATAAGAGCACGTCCGCGCCCGGCCAACGGCCAGTCGCGAAGATGACGTTTACAGAGAGAGCTGGCGCAGCACCCGGTAATGACCACGGCAGCCGCCAGACTGCCGAGCAGCCCGGTCAGCGGTACTCAATGACGGGGATCAAACGGGCAGGCGCCCGGCTGGTGAACCTAGTCGCCCTGGCAGAAGCGATATTGCAGGTGGTGGCAGCGAAGCCGCCGTGTGTGCAGAGCGCCGAAGTAGTCGGGCCGCTGCCTGAGGTAGATGAGGGGCAGGAAGAACAGCAGGCCACAGAGCAGGCCGAGGATCTCGTGCTGGAACCAGGCCAGCAGCATCTGGTAGAGCTCGGCATGAGCGGCCCCTTCCAGTCGCCGTCCCTGCTCGAAACCGAGCCGCCACTGGGAGGCGGGCGGCAGGCTGACGTTGTCGGCAAGCCCCGGGTTCGCTGGCTCATGGAACAGCATCGGCCGCTCCTGCCCTTGCGTCTCCATTCCCTTAGTTGCAACGACCCCTGCCGCCGCCGCAGCGGCAAGCCAGAGAAGGCAGGCGATGGCAAGCACCATCGGCCATGACGAGGGGCGGCGAGAGGATGACAAGGGGGCTGTCCGTCAAGAAAAATTACAGGTGGAATATATCACAATACCGTCACTTATTGCATTTTCCACCATGAGATATTAACAGGAGCGATATTAAACACCGCCCCATTCCCTAAAACCGGCAAGGTTGCACCACCTTGAGAAAGCGGCTTTCATCTTCCTCAAGGTGAGGGCTTACCCCTGCTGGAAGGCCGGGTGGTAACACACTTCGCCACTGGGCATGGCAGCACCGAACGAGCGGGCCATGAAGTACTCGGCTGGCACGCCGGGCAGCGTCAACCCCGGCTCGGGCACGAAACCGAAACGGCCGTAGAAGCCGGGATCCCCCAGCACCACGCAGCCGGCCGCCCCTATCCCCTTGAGCTCGGCCAGACCCGCGTCCATCAGCCGTGACCCCAGCCCCCTGCCCTGAAGCGCAGGGGAGACGGAAATGGGGCCAAGGCCATACCAGTGCGGGCTGCCATCGCTGATGGTGACCGGCGAGAAGCAGAGGTGGCCGACCACCCGCCCCGCCTGCTCCGCCACCAGCGACAGGCTGAGTGCCCCGGCCTGGCGCAGGTCACGCACGATCAGCTGTTCGTTGTGATCGGTATGGGGGGCATTGAGGAACGCGGCCACGGTCAGCGCTTCAATGGCGTCGTGATCGGCGCCCGTTTCAGGTCGAATGAGAATATTCATAAGGTTTTCACCGTTTGTTATCTTGCAATGGATGACCTGATCAGACTGCCTGCAGGCAGCAGATCACATAGCCATAGCTGCCCAGGTATTGGCGGTGAATGGCCACTTCCCGGCTCAGATCCTGCCAAGCTGGGCTATCCCCCAGCTCGGCACTGTGGCGCGCCAGATTGCGCTCGATGGGATCCAGATAGTTGTCCCAGGCCCTTGGCGGCAACGGGGTGTGCCACAGACAGCGATAACCCGCCTCCTGCACCGTTTTGAGCAGGCCCGCCAGGGTCTGCATGGCGGGATAATCTCGCTGCCAGAACGCCAGCGCCTCCTCTGGGGGCGTGTCAGTCAGCCACACCAGGTCGCTCAGCACCAGGCAGGCATCAGGATCGGCAAGGTACGCCCGCCAGGCTTTGAGCGCATTGGCCACCCCTATGGTGTAGGCGCTCCCCTCGGCCCAGATGAGATCGGCGGGGACCAGGTCCGCCGGCAGCGCCGCCATGTTGGCGCACAGGGTGGTGACCTGCTCAAAGCCAGCCGCGCTGGCCGATCTCGCCACGGCGGCCAGCGCCTCCTCGTCCAGATCGATGGCCACTATGGTGGCGTCCGTCACCTGTGCCAGCGCCAGGGTGGCGGAGCCGCGCCCGCAGCCCATGTCGAAGATCCGGCGAGGCTGGCTGGGCAGCGCGGCAAATTGCTGCTGGGTGAAGAGGCTATCGCCCGGCCCCCAATAGCTCATGCCATCCAGCAGCAGCTTGAAATCCCGGATGTAGCGCTCATGTTCATTCATGTCTTTGCTGAGCCACTGCAGGTGGTAACGCGCTTTTTCACTGAATCCCTGCTTCATCACCCAGGCAAAGTAAGCCTGCGGGGCTTGATGCTGCAGTTGCCGCTGCCAGGCCTTGAACTCGTCGCCGGAGTGCGCACGCAAACCGGCGAGATCCGCCAGCAGATCCCGGGCGCGTTGCATCCGCGCCAGCTCTTCATCCAGCTCCCTGACCCGGGCCTGCAATGCCGCCTGATCTATCTCGCCAGCCAGACAGGCGAGGCACTGCTTGAGGCTGAGACCACCTGCCTGCAGGGCCTGTACCATCCGCAGCCGCTGCAGATCGTCATCGTCGTAGTGGCGATAGCCGTTGGCGCCCCTCGTGCCCGTAATCACCCCCAGCTTCTCGTAATAGAGCAGGGTAGAGCGGGCCAGGCCGCAGCGCCGGGCCAGTTCGGATATTTTCATGACAGCGACTCGCAGTGGGGTCCGTGACCCGATGAAGGGAAGCTTAAACTGTGAAGCAATAGACGGGTCAACGACAACATCCGGGTTAACACCATAAAAAAACGGCCACCCTGAGGTGGCCGTCATCGACAGCAAGAGAGACTCGCGGGATCAGAGGCCGGCGGCTTCCAGATGCTCCACCAACAACTGCACGCTGCGGTTGCCACGCCACTCGTTGACGTCGAGCCGGTAGACCAGCCGCACCCGCTTCACCGAAGCATCGGGCCAGCGCTGCAAGTCGACGCCAAAGGCGATGGCATCCACCGCGTGGCCGGAATCCGTGGTCAGCATCATCTTGAGGTGCTTCTCCCCCACCAGCCGCTGCTGCACCAGCACGAACTCGCCGTCAAACAGCGGCTCGGGGAAGGCCTGACCCCAGGGGCCGGAGGCGCGAATAAGCTCCGCCAGCTCGAGGGTGAGCTCGTCCGGCAGCAGTTCGCCATCGGTGAGCAGCACCCCGGTCAAGAGCTCAGGGGTCACCAGCTCGCCGATGACCGCCTCAAAAGCCCGCCCGAAGGCCTCGATATTGGCCTTGGGCAGGGTCAACCCGGCCGCCATGGCGTGGCCGCCAAACTTGCCCATCAAGCCGGGGTGGCGGGTATCGAGCAGTTCCAGCGCATCGCGCAGGTGCACCCCCGGGATGGAGCGCCCGGAGCCCTTGAGCTCGGTCTCGCTGCTCTCGGCAAAGGCGATGACCGGGCGGTAGTACTTCTCCTTCACCTTGGAGGCCACCAGCCCCACCACCCCCTGATGCCACTCGTTTCGGTGCAGCACGATGCCGGAGGGCACCTCGCCGTCGCGAAAACGGATCTGCTCCAAAGTGGCGAGCGCCTCCTGCTGCATCCCCTGCTCGATCTCCTTGCGCTCCTGGTTGAGGCTGTCCATTTCGGAGGCGAACTGGCGCGCCAGGTTGATGTCGTCACAGAGCAGACAGGCGACCCCGAGGGACATGTCATCGAGCCGGCCCACCGCGTTGAGGCGCGGCCCCAGCGCAAAGCCGAGATCGGCAGCGCACAGGCGACGACCGTCGCGGCCCGACACATCCACCAGCGCCTGGATGCCGGGGCGACAACGGCCGGCCCGGATCCGCTGCAACCCCTGATGGACCAGGATGCGGTTGTTGCCATCCAGCGCCACCACGTCGGCCACGGTGCCGAGGGCCACCAGATCCAGGTAATCTGCCACGTTGGGGGCGCGCAGCCCCTGGCGCTCATACCAGCCGCTCTGGCGCAAATGGGTGTTGAGAGCCGCCATCAGATAGAAGGCGACCCCGACCCCGGCCAGGGACTTGGAGGGGAAGTCGCAGCCATGCTGGTTGGGGTTCACTATCGCGTCGGCGTCAGGCAGCTCCTGGCCGGGCAAATGGTGATCGGTAACCAGTACCTGCATGCCGGCCGCCTTGGCCGCCGCCACCCCGGCGATGCTGGAGATGCCGTTGTCCACCGTGATCAGGAACTCGGCGCCGCGGGCCACCGCCAGCTCGACGATCTCCGGGGTGAGGCCATAGCCGAACTCGAAGCGGTTGGGCACCAGAAAATCGATGTGGTGCCCCCCCATGGCGCGCAAGGCCAGCACGCACAGGGCCGAGCTGGTGGCGCCGTCGCAGTCAAAGTCACCGACGATGAGAATGCGTTTTTGCGCCGTAAGCGCCTCGGCCAGCAGCGGCACCGCCTGCGCCATGCCGAACAGACGCTGGGGCGGCAGCAGCTGGTTGGCGCTGCGCTCCAGCAGAGCGGGATCTTCTACCCCGCGGCTGGCGAAGATCTGGCGAAGTAGCGGGTGCAGGGTGGCGGGCAGATGGGAATCATCAACTCGCGGACGACGACGGATTTGCAGGGGCATTGATGTGATCCAGTATCTTGAGCAGTTGTTCGGGGCTCTGGTAACCGCGCACCAAGTCGCCATTGGGCAGGACCCAGCTCGGTGACGCCTTGATCCCGAGCCATTGGCTCAGGCCGATATGATGGGCAAGGATCGCATTACAGCCGCTCTCAGGCAAACGATCGCTGAAGTTGAGTTCGCGCAGCAGCCTGGGATCGCACCAGAGCGCCTGCGTCTCGGCCAGCTCGACGAAGGGGGCAGCCAGGGGCAGCAACTGCACGCTCACCCCTCTTTCCTGCAATTGCGGCAACTCGTCCAGCACGGCGTGACAGCGGCGGCAGCCGAGATCGGTAAACAGGGTCACCCGGTAGCGCTCGTTCGGCGCCTTGAGCCAGAGCCGGGCCTCCCCTATCTGGGAGAGCGCCAGCCTGCGTTGCTGCTGCTGGCTGAGCCGGGTGAGGTTTCTCATGTCGTGGGCCAGATCCAGCATGGAGCCCTGCAGCACATAGTCTCCCCTGGCATCGCTGTAGAGCAGTCCCTGGGCCGTGCCCAGCAGATAGAGGCCCGGCATGGGGGTCTCGTCCACCAGGTAGACCTGCACACCGAGGCGCTGCTCTATGGTCTGTTTCAACACATGGGGGTCCATCCCCGCGCTGGCCGCAAAAGCGCACAGCAGCATCATTCCCAGCAGTAAATATCGCATCAGCTCATTCACTTGGCATGATTGAAGGGTCTCATAAGGTAACCCAGACAATTCCCTCTCCCAAAGACCTTAATTAGTGATTGATTAATAACGTCCGCAAGAAAAAATCACGGGATGACAGGTTGCCAATCGGGCTTGAGCCCCGCAAGCTAATCAGGACGACGGGAGACATCTTTAGTCATCCCTCTGTTTTGCTGATGTTTTATTATTCAAATCGACGTGCGCTCAGGTGGCACTTCGTCCATTTCTAGGGGGAAAAATGAGTCTGATTCAAGAGTTCAAGGCCTTTGCATCCAGGGGCAATGTGATCGACATGGCTGTCGGTATCATCATAGGTGCCGCCTTTGGCAAGATTGTCTCCTCCTTCGTGGGAGACGTGATCATGCCCCCCATCGGGCTGATCCTGGGGGGCGTGGATTTCAGCGATCTCGCCGTGACCCTGAAGGCCGCCGAAGGGGATGCCCCTGCCGTGGTCATCGCCTACGGCAAGTTCATCCAGACCTGTATCGACTTCCTGATCATCTCCTTCGCCATCTTCATGGGGCTCAAGGCCATCAACACCCTGAAGAAGAAGCAGGAAGAGGAAGCCGCTGCCCCGGCCGGCCCCACCAAGGATCAGGAGCTGCTGACCGAGATCCGCGACTTGCTGAAATCCCAGCAGGGGAAATAACCGTTTCCTCCCTGTCGTGTGCTGAAAAAAAACCGCCTTCGGGCGGTTTTTTGTTGCAAGGCAGGTGAGGCGATCAGGCTCTGGGGTGGTGCTGGCCGTGCAGTGCCTTGAGCCGCTCGTTGGCCACGTGGGTATAGATCTGGGTTGTGGAGAGATCCGCGTGGCCCAGCAGCATCTGCACCACTCGCAGATCGGCGCCGTGATTGAGCAGGTGGGTGGCGAAGGCGTGACGCAGGGTGTGGGGGGAGAGCTCGCCCTGGATGCCGGCGCGCTGGGCATAGAGCTTGATGCGGTGCCAGAAGGTCTGACGGGTCATCATGCGCGCCTGCTTGGAGGGGAACACCACGTCCGAGCTGGTGCCGCCGAGGAGCAGGGTACGCGCCTCCCGGTAGTAGCGCTCCAGCCAGTGCACCGCCTCCTCCCCCATGGGGACCAGGCGCTCCTTGTTGCCCTTGCCCACCACCCGCACCAGCCCCTGGCGCAGGCTGACGTGTTCGGCGGTCAGCCCCACCAGCTCGGACACCCGCAGCCCGGTGGCGTAGAGCAGCTCGAGCATTGCCTTGTCCCGCAGCTCCAGCGGATCGTCCACCAGGGGGGCTTGCAGCAGCGCCTCCACCTCGGCTTCGCTCAGATCCGATGGCAGCTTTTTGGGGAGCTTTGGCCCCTCCAGCAGCACGGTGGGATCGTCGCTGCGCAGCTTCTCGCGATTGAGATACTGGTAGAAGCGGCGCAGGGCCGAGAGGAAACGGGCCGTACTGCTGGCCGCGAACTGATGGTCCACCCGCCAGGCGAGGTAGTGCTGGATGTCGTCCAGCCCCGCCAGCAGCAGGGAACCGCCTTGCTCATCGAGCCAGAGGGCAAATTTTTCCAGGTCGCTGCGATAGGAGCTGACCGTGTTGTCGGAAAGCCCCCGCTCCAGCCAGAGGGCGTCGAGAAACGGCTCGATCAGGGGATGGGATTCTGCTTTGCTCATGGTGCGCCGCGCTCAGGGAAACAGGTCGCCATTGTAACGTGCCGACCCACCCGGGCCGCAAGGCAAGGCTGCACATCCTCTCAGGCGGTGAAGAGCCCGGCGCAATCTGCTAGACTGGCGCCCTCCCCCCGGGCGCCGCTGTGCCGGTCACGCCCCTTGCCGACTGCGATCAAGAGAAGAGCGATGAAGATAGGTTTGTTTTATGGCTCCACCACCTGCTACACCGAGATGGCCGCCGAGAAGATCCGCGCCCTCATCGGCCCCGAGCTGGTCGATCTCCACAACATCAAGGATGTGCCCCTCGCCCGCATGCAGGAGTACGACATCCTGATCCTGGGCATCTCCACCTGGGACTTCGGCGAGCTGCAGGAGGACTGGGAATCCCGCTGGGAAGACATCGCCGACCTGCATCTGGAGGGACGCATCATCGCCCTGTTTGGCATGGGCGATCAGCTGGGCTATGGGGAGTGGTATCAGGATGCCCTCGGCCTGCTGCACGATCAGCTGGTCCCCAAGGGAGTCAAGCTGGTGGGCTACTGGCCCAACGAGGGGTACGAGTTTGACGCCTCCAAGGCGCTCATCGACGATGGCCGTCACTTCGTCGGGCTGGCCCTCGATGACGCCAACCAGTACGACCAGACCGAGTCCCGCATCGAGCAGTGGGTCGACCAGATCCTGAGCGAGATCCACGAACTGCTCTGACCCTGGCCGTCTGGATGTTCGACGACGCCAGCCAATGGACGACCAGACCGACCCCGCATCGAGCAGTGGGTCGACCAGATCCTGAGCGAGATCCACGAACTGCTCTGATCCTGATCGCCTGGATGTTCGACGACGCCAGCCAATGGGCGACCAGATCGACCCCGTATCGAGCAGTGGGTCAACCAGATCCTGAGCGAGATCCACGAACTGCTCTGACCTTTATCGCCTGGATGTTCGACGACACCGGCCAATGGGCGACCAGACCGACCCCGTATCGAGCAGTGGGTCGACCAGATCCTGAGCGAGATCCACGAACTGCTCTGACCCTGATCGCCTGGATGTTCGACGACGCCAGCCATTGGACGACCAGACCGACCCCGTATCGAGCAGTGGGTCAACCTCATATAAAACGAGCGCCATGAGCGGCGCCAACCTCCCCTGCCGGTAGCCTGCGCTCGGGCTGCCGGGCGCATAAATCGCACCGATTTTCTCGTTTGGTATCATCGGCTGACGCTATAGCGACTTTTTGCTTCTGGTCTGCAACAATGAGGTCGACACCCCATAACAACACAACGCCGGGTGTCGGAAGCAAACGGACAGACCAGAAAAGGATATTCTATGACTTCATTCTCCCTGTTGGCCCCCGCCATCGCACGCGACGTGCTCGATCACGCGCTGGCGCTGGGTGCCGATTTCGCCGAGCTGTTTGTGGAGCACAAGCGCCGCAGCCAGCTCAGCCTGCTCTCCAGCCAGATAGAGAACATCAGCGGTGGTCTCGACTTCGGTATCGGCGTTCGCCTGTGCTACGGCCACAAGGTGCTCTACGGCTACACCAACCTGGCCGATCGCAACGAGCTCTTGCGCATCGTTACCCTGCTGGCGGCCAAGGACAGGCGTGACCCCGTGGTCACCGCCACTGCCTTTGACTTCACCCGCCTGACCGACCGCAACCCGATCGCTCTGCCGCTGTCGGCCGACAAGCTGCTGGAGCAGAAGATCGCCTACCTGCATGCCATGGACGCTGCGGCCCGCGCCGAGAGCGACAAGGTGAGCCAGTTCTCGGGCAACGTGCTCGGCTGGGAGCAGGAGGTGGAGATCTTCAACAGCGAAGGGGTGCAGGTGAGCGATCGCCGCCACTACAACCGCATCATGGCTCAGACCATCGCCCTTGACGGGGGCGAGCAGAGTGTAGGCTATGAAGCCCCCGGTGCCATGAAGGGATGGGAGCATGCCGAGAGCATCGATCCCCGCGAGCTGGCTCTCACCGCTACCCGCCAGGCACTGGTGAAGCTGGGCGCCGCCCCCTGCCCGAGCGGCAAGCTGCCGGTCATCATGGAGAGCGGCTTTGGCGGCGTCATCTTCCACGAGGCGTGCGGTCACCTGCTGGAGACCACCTCGGTAGCCAAAAAGGCATCCGTGTTCCACGACAAGATGGGCCAGCTCATCGCCAACCCCGCGGTCAGCGCGGTGGACGAGGGCTTGCAGGGCAACGCCTGGGGCTCCATCAACGTCGATGACGAGGGGATGGCGACCCAGCACACCCAGCTCATCAAGGACGGCGTGCTGACCGGCTTCCTAGTGGACAGAATGGGGGCCCTTCGCACCGGCTACGCCCGCACCGGTTCCGGGCGCCGGGAATCCTACAAGTTCGCCCCCGCCTCCCGCATGCGCAACACCTATATCGAACCGGGCAACTACAGCCTCGACGACATGCTGGCAACCGTGGAGCACGGCATCTATGCCAAGCGGATGGGGGGTGGCTCTGTGCAGCCCGGTACCGGCGAGTTCAACTTCAACGTGCAGGAGGCCTACCTCATCGAGGGGGGCAGGATCACCCGGCCCCTCAAGTCGGCCACCCTGATCGGCACCGGCCCGCAGGTATTGAAGGAGATCTCCATGGTGGGGCGCGATCTGGCCCTCTCCGCCGGCATGTGCGGCTCGGTCTCCGGATCCATTCCCGCCTCGGTCGGCCAGCCGCCGCTCAAGGTTGACAGCATTCTGGTCGGAGGGAACGCCTGATGAACATCCATGACACTCTATGCGGTTCCATCTCCCGCCTCATTCGCGTTTCAGTCGGCCAGCCGCCGCTCAAGGTTGACAATATCCTGGTCGGAGGGAACGCCTGATGAGCCAACTCGACATGAACCAACTGCTTGCCCGTCTGCTGGAGCAGGTCGCCGATCTGGGTGCCGAGGCAGACGTCATCGCCAATCAGGAGAAGGCCTTCTCCCTCAAGGCCGACAAGGGCGAACTCAGTGAATACAAGGTCACCAGCAGCCAGCAGATCGGCATTCGCCTCATCAAGGAAGGCCGGGTCGGCATCGCCTATTCCGAGTCCCTCGACGCGTCGGCCCTGGACGCCATGGTGCAGGATGCGCTGGATGCCGGCCGCTTCGCCAAGGTGGACCCGGATCAGCGCATCACAGTGCAGCAGAGCCGGCTCATCACCGACTGCGCCGAGATACATCAGGCCGACACCACGGCGGTGGAAGAGAAGATCGCCCTGACCCTGCGCCTCGAGTCCGACATGCTGGCCCTGCCGGACGTGACCGGCGCCCCCTACAACGGCTTCTTCGAGGGGGAGAGCCGCCTCTGGCTTGCCAACAGCCAGGGCAGCCTCTGCGAACATCAGGAATTCAGCGTCGGCTGCCACAGCTCCGCTCTCATCGAGCGAGAGGGCCGCCAGTCCATGCACTACCAGGGACAGTACGCACGACGCTTCGACGAGTTGGAGAGCCAGCCTCTCATCCGCCAGATCCACGCCGTGGCCGATGGCCTGCTGATGGGTGAGGCGGTGCCGAGCGGTCGCTACAGCGTCATCTTCAGCACCCACTGCTTTGCCAGCCTGTTTGGCTGCTTCCAGTCCGCACTGTCTGGCAAGTGGGCCCAGCAGGGGATCAACCCCTGGCGCGACAAGCTGGGCCAAAGCGTGGCTTCTCGCTGGCTCACCCTGGAGAGTCGTGCCTATATGCCGGGGGGCATGAAGATCAAGGCGTTTGACGGCGAAGGGGCCGCCACTTCGGATCTCCTGCTCATCGGCGAGGGGGAGCTCAAGACCCTGCTGCACAACAGCGCCACCGCCCGCCACTTCGGCGTGACAAGCAACGGTGCAGCCGCCCGCAGTGCCCGCAGTGCCCTGGACGTGGCCCCTCGTCACCTGGTGTTCGGGCTCGGCCCCCACGGCGAGGCCGAGGTACAAAGCGGTGAGTACCTGGAGCTGGTCAAGCTGGACGGCCTGCACTCCGGGGCCGATGCGGTGAGCGGCGACTTCTCGTTCGGCGCCTCCGGCTTCCTCTGCCGAAATGGCGAGCGCGTGGCACCGGTACGCGGCATCACGGTGGCGGGCAACTTCTATCGTCTGCTCGGGGAGCTGGAAGCGGTCGGCAACCAGCTGCATCACGACGATGGCAAGGACTTCTATGCCCCGCTGATCCGCTTTGGCGGGCTCAGCATTGCCGGCAAATAAGAGGGGGAGCCTTACTCGGCTCCTCCCCCTTCAAGCGGCGCCATCAGGCGCCGCTTTTTTTATCCATGGCGCCCCCCGACAGCCACTTCTAACCTCAAAGAGCCACCGACCGCGTTGGCCGGGAACTCTGGAGAATACGACGATGGACAACACCCTGGTCTGGGCCGATATTCCGACACGGGATCTGGATCGCGCCATGGACTTTTACTCGGCCCTGCTCGATGTGCAGGTCACCCCCATCCAGGAAGAGACCATGCGCTTTGCCATGCTGCGCCACGACGGCAGCAACGCGGCGGCCTGTCTCGGCCCCATGGACAAATATCACCAGCCCGGCGGTGCCGGTCCCCTCATCTATCTCTCCCTCGGTGACAGGCTGCAGGAGGCGGAGCTGCTGGTCCCCCGGCTCGGCGGGCGGGTGCTGGAGCCTCTGCACAGCATCGGCAGCGGTCATGGCTCCCGGGTCATCATCGAGGATACCGAAGGCAACTGGCTGGCCCTCTATGCCCCACCAGCCAGCTGACGTCCGGATACACAGAAACAACAACGGCGACCTGATGGTCGCCGTTGTTGTTTAACTGCACTTGCCGGCCATTACGCCTCTGGATTGAGGCGGGTCGGGATGCCGGTACGCTGTTCCAGCACCTGCTTGACCACGTTGGAATCGCTGTCAGCATGGGCGATGAAGCGGGTGGTAGCCGGGGTCATGGGCAGCGGCACGGAGGCGGTGGAGTTGAACTCTTCCTCGGTGCGCGACAGCGGCTCGTGCACTTCCATGTAGCGACCGCCATCCGGCTCGACCGTGGTCTTGACCGGCTGGTTGACGAACTGGACGCGGGTGCCGACCGGCACGTGATCGAACAGGTACTTGATGTCGTCGGCGCGCAGGCGCACGCAGCCGCTGCTCACCCGCAAACCGATGCCGAAGGTGGCGTTGGTGCCGTGGATGGCGTACAGGTTGCCGATGTAGAGCGCGTGCAGGCCCATGGGGTTGTCCGGGCCGGCCGGCCAGACCGCGGGCAGGGTCTTGCCCTGGGCGGCGTAGCGGCGACGGATATTCTCGGTCGGGGTCCAGGTCGGGTTGGCACGCTTGCGCTCAACCTTGGTGATCCAGTTCTCCGGGGTGTTGACCCCGAGCTGGCCGATGCCGATGGGCAGCACATGCACCACGTTCTTGCCCTTCGGGTAGTAGTAGAGACGCATCTCCGCCACGTTGATGACGATCCCTTCGCGGGGAGCGTTGGGCAGGATCAGCTGATGGGGAATGATCAGCGTGCTGCCCGCCTTGGGCAAGTAGGGGTCGACGCCCGGGTTGGCTTCCATGATGTTGGTCAGACCCAGCTGGAAGTCGGAGGCGATCTGCTCCAGCGGACGGTTGTCTGCGGGCACCACGTATTCCTGGTTCTCACCGATCAGGCGGCTGTTGGCTGCAGGCAGCGGGTATTCAACGGCGGCGGCCTGCTGGCTGACCAGCGCCAGCGTACATAAAAGAGCCGAAGCGGCAATGCGAAGGGGATTCATAAAATTCCTGTATGGTTTCCTGTTCCTGTGGGCCTTTGCCCTGCTCATCATCGGTCTCTTGTGGGCCCGTCACCGGGGACCAACAACCGAGCGCGCATTCTTTCCCGAGCAGGGCAAAATTTCAACTTGGAGATGGTCTTTTTCGCCGAAAAGATCCATTTCACTGCCAACTCGGGGGCATCTTTCACCCCTTGCACTCTAGCAACCCCAGTCTGAGCGTAAAATGAACATGGCGCAGGCATGTCAAGGCCGTCCCAAATTGCATGACGAGGCGGTCACGAGTACAATCTCGCACCCCGTATATCCGGAGTATCGAGTCACCTCCTGCTCCGATGTACCCCCATCGGATGGCCGTGCGTCGAAGACGGTCGCGCCACCGATGAACCCACACGACGCCATCAGGTGGCGCCGTCCTGATTTGCAATCAGATAAAAGAGTCCAACATGTTCAGACCAGAATTGCTCTCCCCTGCCGGGACCCTCAAGAACATGCGCTACGCCTATGCCTATGGCGCAGACGCCGTCTATGCGGGCCAGCCGCGCTACAGCCTGCGGGTGCGCAACAACGAATTCGATCACGAGAATCTGCAGCTCGGCATCAACGAGGCCCATGCCCTCGGCAAGCAGTTCTATGTGGTGGCCAACATCCAGCCCCACAACTCCAAGCTCAAGACCTTCATCCGCGACATGCGCCCCGTGGTGGATATGAAGCCGGATGCACTCATCATGTCCGACCCCGGCCTCATCATGATGATGCGCGAAGCCTTCCCCGACATGCCTATCCACCTCTCGGTGCAGGCCAACGCGGTCAACTGGGCCACGGTGAAGTTCTGGCATCAGATGGGCCTGACCCGTGCCATCCTCTCCCGCGAGCTGTCTCTCGACGAGATCGAGGAGATCCGCATGCAGGTGCCGGAGATGGAACTGGAGGTCTTCGTCCACGGGGCGCTGTGCATGGCCTACTCCGGCCGCTGCCTGCTCTCCGGCTACATCAACAAGCGTGACCCCAATCAGGGCACCTGCACCAACTCCTGCCGCTGGGAGTACAAGGTGCACGAGGGCAAGGAAGATGACGTGGGCCAGATCGTCCACCGCCAGGAGCCCATCGCCGTGCAAAAGGTGGATCCGACCCTGGGCGCAGGCAAGCCGACCGATGCCCTGGTGCTGCTGGAAGAGTCCAACCGCCCGGGCGAGTTCATGACCGCGTTTGAAGACGAGCACGGCACCTACATCATGAACTCCAAGGATCTGCGCGCCGTCGAGCACGTCGAGCGCCTGACCAAAATGGGCGTTCATTCGCTGAAAATCGAAGGCCGTACCAAGTCCTTCTACTATTGCGCCCGTACCGCCCAGGTCTATCGCAAGGCCATCGACGATGCGGTGGCTGGCCGTCCATTCGATCCGACCCTGATGGGCACCCTCGAGAACCTGGCCCACCGCGGCTACACCGAGGGCTTCCTGCGCCGTCACAACCACAGCGAATACCAGAACTACGACTACGGTTACTCCGTCTCCGACACCCAGCAGTTCGTCGGCGAGATCACAGGTCGCAACGGTGACATGGTCGAGGTCGAGGTGAAGAACAAGTTCCTGCTGGGCAACAGCCTGGAGCTGATGACCCCCCAGGGCAACCTCAGCTTCAACCTGGAGCAGATGCAAAACCGCAAGGGTGAGCTCATCGACACCGCGCCGGGCAACGGCCATGTGGTTTACGTGCCGGTTCCCAAGGAGATCGACGTGAATTACGGCATCCTGCTGCGCAACCTCGGCGAGCGCGAGGATACCCGTCAACCTCACTCGGCGGCCTGAGATGGCACTGCTCATCACCGACAAGTGCATCAACTGTGACATGTGCGATCCGGAGTGTCCGAACCAGGCCATCGCCCTGGGAAGCAAGATCTACGAGATAGACCCGGATCGCTGCACCGAATGCGTCGGCCACTATGAGAAGCCCACCTGCATCAGCGTCTGCCCTATCGACTGCATCATCTGGGATCCCGCCCATGTGGAGACCGAAGATCAGTTGATGGAAAAGTTCGTGCGGATGCACAGGCAGTAGCTGTAGCACCTGCATCAGCGTCTGCGCCCTATCGACTGCATCCTCCGGAATCCCGTCCATAGGGTGGAAACCGAAGATCAGCGGATGGAGAAGTTTGTGCGGATGCACAGGCAGTCAGCGTCTGACACTCGTGGTGTGCATTATCCAGAAATAGAAAAAGCCGGGCATGCCCGGCTTTTTCTATTGCGCTGCCCTTCCCTCAGGATTTGACCAGTTTTTGCAGCGCCTCGAGTTCGCGCTGGGCTTCCAGCAACTCGGCCTGGGACTCCTCCAGCTTGGACTGCTTCTTGGCAATCTTGTCCGGCTTGCCCGATACCCGTGCACTCTGCAACTCGGCCAGCCGCTCTTCCACTTCTTCCCTCTGCTTGACCACCTTGCGTTGCTGCTCCTCAAGGAGCCCGGCATCGGTACAATGGGCCTCCAGGTTGCGCAGTGCCCGCTCAAGGCCGGCTACCTGCTCCTGGTTGTTGTGCGCCCTGGCGAACGCAAGCTGATCCGTCACGGCCTGCTGTCTGGCCTTGCAGCCGATGTTTTCACTACCATAGGCTTGTCCGGCCAACAACAATAAGCCTATTCCGGCGATCTTCCACATAACAACCTCTTTGTTCTGTCATACTGGATGGCCGTCCATGAGACCTGACTCCCTGTGTGAGGTCAAGACACACGGGGCCGGGCTACGACAGAGTGTGCTCTGCATCATGCCGGGCCGCTTTCGCCAAAGCTACAATGGCCCTTTCAATCAGGAGAGCCACATGACCCAACACATTCTCATCATTGCCAACGGCGCCCCCTATGGCAGCGAGTCCCTGTTCAATGCCCTGCGCCTCGGCATCGCCCTCAAAGAGGAGGGAAAGGTAGACCTCAACCTCTTCCTGATGTCGGATGCCGTCACTGCGGCTCTGGCCGGGCAGGCTCCGGCCGAGGGCTACAACCTGCGCCAGATGCTGGAGATACTGCTGGCTCAGGGCACCCGGATCCGGCTTTGCAAGAGCTGCACCGATGCGCGCGGCATCACCCCGCTACCCCTTGTCGAGGGCATAGAGATAGGCACCCTCCCCTTGCTGGCCCAATGGACTCTGGCCGCCGACAAGGTGCTGACCTTCTAGCCGTCAGGGCCCGGCCCGGACCAGTGCTGGGCGCGAGGTCCGGGTACTCAGACCATAGAGCATCAGGATCACCAGGCAGAGCAGCGCCATCAGGGCGTAAAGCCAGCTCCCGCCCCAATGGGCCAGCACCCAGCCTCCCAGCAAGGCCCCCATGGCCACCCCGAGTCCGGAGATGGAGGCCGCCCCGAAATAGCTCCCCTTCAAATGACCAGGTGCCATCTGATCGATCAGCACATTGAGCAAGGGGAAGAGGATGCACTCCCCGACGCTCAGGAGGATCACCGCCACTATCCAGTGCCACCAGATGGCGGTATCCCCCAGCGCAAACTGCAACTGGGCGCCGAGAAAGAGCGCCACCCCGAGTTGCAGCTTGCGCCGCGTGGACCAGCGGGCAGTCAGGTGCAGCAGGGGGAACTGCAGCATCACTATGGTCAGCGCATTGGTCGTCACCAGCCAGCCGATGAGCCGCTCCACCTCCGGCGTCCCCGCGCGGGTCAGATACTGGATGAGGGGCGACTCGAACTGGGCATAGACCAGCATCAGCAGCAGATTGGCCATGATCAGCAGCAGAAACCCCCTGTCCTGCCAGAGCACCCGCAGCACGGCACGCATGCCGGGCCCGGCCGCTTGGCTGGTGTGGCAACCTGCCAGCCTGAACCCGATGACAAAGACGATGCCAAGCAGCAGATAGCTGGCACTGAGCAACAGGAAGGTCTCCTGACGCGCGCTCAGGCCATAGGTGACGCCGAGCAGAGGACCGATGGCCGCCCCCAGGTTGAGCAGAAAATAACGCAGGTGCAGCGCCAGCTCACGGGCTTTGGGCTCGGCCAGATTGTCGGCCATCAGTGCCTTGCCCGGTGAGTCGATGAGACCGTAGGAGAGTCCGCTGCCGATCACCCCGAGTGCCAGCCAGCCCACCTGGTGGGAGAGGCCGAGCAGGGCCACGCTGGCGGCGGAAACCAGGCAGCCGAACAGCAGGATGTTGCGCCGCCCCCATTTGTCCGAGAGCCAGCCGCCATAGAAGCTGACAAGAGTGGAAAGCGCCGCCGTGGCCCCCAGGATGGCGCCTATCAGGGTCGCCGAAAGTCCGTAGTCACGGTAGAGCAGGATGGAGAGAAAGGGCCAGACCATGAAGAAGGTGGTACGCACCATGAAAGTGCCCAGGATGACGATCCAGACCAGGGAAGGAAACTGCCTGAGGTAGGCCCATGACATGCTGCAATTCCTTTTGCCAACGAAGCGGGGTCGTCCCTTATATCAAGGGGCGCCAAAAGGAACAAGGAGACAATCTGCGCCATGCCGGGCGACAGGCACAAAAAAGCCGACCCAAGGGTCGGCTCTTTCACATACGGCAGCCTTATTCGGCAGCCGGCTCTTCGACGGCAACGGCAGCAGGAGCAGCAGCCGCTTCGGTCGGTGCGTTCGCTTCCTTGATGGAGAGACGCACACGGCCCTGACGGTCCACTTCCAGTACCTTCACCTTCACCACGTCACCGATTTTCAGGAAGTCGGCCACGTTCTGTACGCGGGCATCGGTGATCTGGGAGATGTGCACCAGACCGTCTTTACCCGGCAGGATGTTGACGAAGGCGCCGAAGTCAGCCAGGCGCACGACCTTGCCTTCGTAGATGCGGTTCACTTCGATCTCGGCGGTGATGGCCTCGATGCGGCGGATCGCTTCCATGGCGGCTTCGTTGGCCACGGCGGAGATGCGAACGGTACCGTCATCATCCAGCTCGATGTTGGTGCCGGTCTCTTCGGTCAGTGCACGGATCACGGAACCACCCTTGCCGATCACATCCTTGATCTTCTCAGGATTGATCTTGATGGTGTGGATGCGCGGTGCGAAATCGGAGATCTGAGCACGGGGAGCCTGGATAGCTTCGTCCATCACTTTCAGGATGTGCAGACGAGCGCCACGAGCTTGCTTCAGCGCTATCTCCATGATCTCTTTGGTGATGCCTTCGATCTTGATGTCCATCTGCAGCGCGGTCACACCTTCGCTGGTACCGGCTACCTTGAAGTCCATGTCGCCCAGGTGATCTTCGTCACCCAGGATGTCGGACAGCACGACGAAACCTTCTTCTTCCTTCACCAGACCCATGGCGATACCGGCAACGGAGGCCTTGATCGGCACACCGGCATCCATCAGCGCCAGGGAGGAACCACAGACAGACGCCATGGAGGAGGAGCCGTTGGATTCGGTGATTTCAGAGACCACGCGCACCACGTACGGGAACTCGGCGGCGCTCGGCATCACGGCAGCAACGCCGCGCTTGGCCAGACGGCCGTGACCGATCTCACGACGCTTCGGGCTGCCCATCATGCCGGTCTCGCCGACGCAGTAGGGCGGGAAGTTGTAGTGCAGCATGAAGCGATCGGCGCGGTTGCCGGTCAGCTCGTCGATGTTCTGGGCGTCACGCTCGGTACCCAGCGTGGCCACCACGATGGCCTGGGTTTCACCACGGGTGAACAGGGCAGAACCGTGGGCACGGGGCAGGATGCCGGTACCGACGGAGAGGGCGCGGATCATTTCCGGATCGCGACCGTCGATACGCGGCTCACCACGTACGACGCGACCACGGACTATGCGGCTCTCCAGGCTGTGGAACTCTTCGCCGATCTTCTTGGCATCTTCTTCCACGCCGGATGCGATGACTTGCTCGACCACGCGGCCCTTGATGGCAGCGATGGTTTCGTAGCGAACAGCCTTCTCGGTGATGCGGTAGGCTTCACCCAGCTCAGCGGTGGCCAGTTCGGCAACTTTGGCTTTCAGCGCTTCGTTGACGGCAGGCGGGGTCCAGTCCCAAGGCTTGGTACCGACGTCGGCAGCGAATTCATTGATGGCGTTGATCACGGTCTGCATCTGCTCGTGACCGTAGACCACGGCGCCCAACATCACCTCTTCGGAGAGGATGGCCGCTTCGGATTCCACCATCAGCACCGCATTGGCAGTACCGGCAACCACCAGATCCAGATCGCTTTGGGGCAGTTCGGTGGTGGTCGGGTTCAGCACGTACTGGCCGTTCATGTAACCCACGCGGGCTGCACCGATCGGGCCGCCGAACGGGATGCCGGAGATGGCCAGGGCCGCGGAGGCACCGATCATGGCAACGATGTCGGGAGAAACGGCCGGGTTCACGGACATGACGGTGGCAACCACCTGAACCTCATTGAGGAAGCCTTCCGGGAACAGCGGACGGATGGGACGGTCGATCAGACGGGAGATGAGGGTCTCACCCTCGCTCGGACGGCCTTCACGACGGAAGAAACCACCCGGGATACGACCAGCAGCATAGGTACGCTCCTGATAGTTGACGGTCAGCGGGAAGAAATCACGGCCGTGATCGGCCTCTTTCTTGCCAACGACAGTCACGAAGACACAGGTATCGTCCATGCTGACCATGACGGCCGCAGTGGCTTGACGGGCCATCACACCGGTTTCCAGTGTGACGGTGTGTTGACCGTACTGGAATGACTTTACAATAGGATTCACGTGAATTTCCTTTTAACAATTTGGCGCTTTAAATTCGCGTGCAAGTATACTTGATTCGCATCAAAAGGTAAGCGCGGACGTCAATTCTGTGAGGCAGGCAACGGCCTGCATCCTGTTTGAAACGGGCAATAAAAAAGGGGAACCTCGCGGTTCCCCTTTTTTGCGAAATCTGATGATCGATTAACGACGCAGACCCAGCTTGGCGATCAGAGCAGCGTAACGCTGAACGTCTTTACGCTTCAGGTAGTCCAGCAGCTTACGACGCTGGGAAACCATGCGCAGCAGACCGCGACGACCGTGGTGATCCTTGGCGTGCTCCTTGAAGTGACCTTGCAGATGGTTGATCTGGGCAGTCAGCAGGGCAACTTGCACTTCGGGGGAACCGGTGTCGTTGACGCCACGAGCGTTGTCGGCAACGATTTGAGCTTTGATCTCAGCATTTAGAGACATGGTATTACTCCAGTAGAGTGTTTAAAGGTTCACAGCCAATCTCTAATTCAGCCGTGAAATGAGGGCGGTATCATAATCGTCCCCGCCCCTTTTCGCAACGGGAAAGACGCGTGACAGACCGATACCGCCTGAGGATCACTCCTCGTCGTGGTAGCGAACCAGACGCTTGGGCGCCACGCGCCCCTCGTCATCGATCTCGCCAACCCCGATGAATTCGCGCTCCGGGCCAACCGTCATGCGGACCTGGCCACTTTGGGGGCTACCTGCCACCTGCACGGCCTGACCCTGGTTCACATAGGCGGCCACGGCGACCAGCATGTTCACCTCGGGCAGGGAGGCCACGGCGGTGTCCATCGGCAGCAACAGGGGATCCAGCTGCTCCCGTGGCGGAATGCTTTCGGCCTTGGCCTGCTCGAAGATACACTCGAGCTGCTCCAGGGTCAGCATCCGCTCGTAGGGGTAGCTCGCCACCTGGGTGCGACGCAGCTGGGTGACGTGAGCGCCACAGCCCAGCACTTCCCCCAGATCGTCCACCAGGGAGCGGATATAGGTACCCTTGCTGCAATGCACTTCCAGCTTCACCTCGTCCCCCTCGAAGCCGAGCAGCTTGAGTTCGAAGATGGTGATGGGACGGGCTTCCCGCTCGATCTCGATCCCTTCACGGGCATATTCGTAGAGCGGGCGGCCGTTGTGCTTGAGGGCGGAGTACATGGACGGCACCTGCATGATGGGGCCGCGGAACTGGTCCAGCGCCTCGATCAGGGTGCCCACGGCCACGTTCACCGGACGGGTGGAGACCACCTCGCCGTCGGAGTCGCTGGTATTAGTGCGCTCGCCCAGCTTGGCGGTCACCTCATAGCGCTTGTCCGCTTCCAGCAGATACTGGGAGAACTTGGTGGCCTCCCCGAGGCAGATCGGCAACATGCCGGTGGCCAGGGGGTCCAGGGCGCCGGTATGGCCAGCCTTGGCGGCGTTGTAGATCCGCTTGACCTTCTGCAACACATCGTTGGAAGTCAGGCCGGTCGGTTTGTCCAGCAGCAGGATGCCGTGTACGTCACGGCCTTTGAAACGACGTCTACGAGACATCTCAGGCGTTATCCTCAGTCGTGTCATCCGGTGCGGATTGCTCTTCGTCACGACCGGCTTCAGTCATGCGACGCTTGTCTTCACGCACAGTGTTGGTCACCAGGTTGGAGAGGCGCATCCCCTCGACCAGGGTCTGGTCGTAGTAGAAACGCAGCTCGGGCACCACCCGCAGACGCATGGCGCTACCCAGAAGGCTGCGGATGTAACCGGCAGCCTCGGTCAGGCCCTTGAGCCCTTCCTTGATGCGCTCGGCGTCATTCTCCAGTTGCAAGAAGGTGACATAAACCTTGGCATAGTTGAGGTCCTTGGAGACCTCCACGTCGGAGACGGTCACCATGCCGATGCGCGGGTCTTTCACCTCGCGCTGCAGGATCAGCGCGATTTCACGCTGGATCTGCTGTCCGACCCGACGGGTCCGGCTGAATTCTCTGGCCATATTCTATCCTGCGATAAAAGGGGGCCGCGGCCCCCTATTTTGTCTAACTCTCGGCTTACAGAGTCCGTTGAATTTCAACAGTCTCGTACACCTCGATCTGGTCGCCTTCGCGCACGTCGTTGTAGTTCTTGACCGCGATACCACACTCGTAGCCGTTGCGAACTTCGTTGACGTCATCCTTGAAGCGGCGCAGGGATTCCAGCTCGCCTTCATAGATAACCACGTTGTCACGCAGAACGCGAATGCGGTTGGAACGCTTGACCACACCTTCGGTAACCATACAGCCAGCAACGGCGCCGAACTTCGGCGACTTGAAGACGCTACGCACTTCAGCCAGACCGATGATCTCCTGACGATACTCGGGGGCCAGCTTGCCGCTCATGGCCTGCTTCACTTCGTCGATCAGGTCATAGATCACGGAGTAGTAACGCAGATCCAGGCTCTCGGATTCGATGACCTTGCGCGCAGAAGCGTCGGCACGGACGTTGAAGCCCACCAGGATGGCGCTGGAAGCCGCGGCCAGGGTCGCGTCGGTTTCGGTGATGCCACCTACGCCGGAACCCACGATCTTCACCTTCACTTCGTCGGTGGAGAGTTTGACCAGCGCATCGCAGATCGCTTCCACAGAGCCTTGTACATCGGCCTTGATCACCACGTTCACTTCGGACACTTCGCCCTCGGTCATGTTGGCAAACATGTTTTCCAGCTTGGCCTTCTGCTGGCGAGCCAGCTTGACTTCGCGGAACTTGCCCTGACGGTAGAGCGCCACTTCACGGGCTTTCTTCTCGTCACGCACGACCGTGGCTTCGTCACCGGCAGAGGGAACGCCGGACAGACCCAGAATTTCCACTGGCAGAGAGGGACCGGCTTCCTTGATCTCGCGACCCAGTTCGTCACGCATGGCGCGAACCCGGCCGTACTCAAGACCACACAGAACGATGTCGCCCTGACGCAGAGTACCTTCCTGTACCAGCACGGTGGCAACCGGACCACGACCTTTATCCAGGAAGGATTCGATCACGACGCCGTTGGCCATGCCGTCAACCACCGCTTTCAGCTCCAGGACTTCGGCCTGGATCAGGATGGCTTCCAGCAGGTCGTCGATGCCTTCGCCAGACTTGGCGGAGACGTGCACGAACTGGCAATCGCCACCCCAGTCTTCGGACATGACGTTGTAACGGGCCAGCTCGGTCTTGACGCGATCCGGATCCGCTTCAGGCTTGTCGATCTTGTTCACCGCAACAACCAGCGGCACACCGGCCGCCTTGGCATGCTGGATAGCTTCGATGGTTTGCGGCATCACACCGTCGTCAGCTGCAACAACCAGCACAACGATGTCGGTCGCCTTGGCACCGCGAGCACGCATGGAGGTAAACGCCGCGTGACCCGGGGTATCCAGGAAGGTGATCATCCCGCTGTCGGTCTGTACATGGTACGCACCGATGTGCTGGGTAATGCCACCGGCTTCGCCCGCCGCGACCTTGGCTTTACGGATGTAGTCCAGCAGCGAGGTCTTGCCGTGGTCGACGTGACCCATGATGGTCACGACCGGCGCACGCGGCTTGGCTTCGGAGGTCTCGTCACGATCGCTAAGTACCGCCTCTTCCAGCTCGTTCTCACGGCGCAGCACTACCTTGTGACCCATCTCCTCGGCGACCAGCTGAGCGGTCTCCTGGTCGATCACCTGGTTGATGGTGGCCATGGCACCCATCTTCATCATCACCTTGATGACTTCAACGCCCTTGACGGCCATCTTGTTGGCGAGCTCCGCCACTGTGATGGTCTCGCCGATGACGACGTCACGGTTGACCACAGCAGCCGGCTTGTTGAAGCCGTGTTTCATGGCGTTCGGCATGGCCATCTTGCCACGCTTGCCTTTGCGGGCACGGGGATCGCGGGAGTTGCGGTCATTGCGGTCGTCTTCGCGACGGCCGACTTTCTTCGGCGCCTTGGCAGCGGCAGCCGTGCGACGGCTGGTCTCTTCCTTACGATCCAACTCATCTTCGGCCGCTTGCGCGTGCTTGTTGGTGGTCAGATGGTAATCGCTGCTCTCTTTGGCGCGAGCCGCTTCTTCTTCAGCCCAGCGGGCCGCATTCTGTTCCGCCATGATGCGAGCCTCTTCGGCTTTCTTCGCGGCGAGTTCTTCAGCTTTTTGCAAAGCTGTCTGTTCCTGTTGGCGCTTCAGTTCTTCTGCTTCGCGCTTGGCCATCTTTTCTGCCTCTTGCTGAGCTGTGCTACCGGCTGCTTTGGCGGGCTGTTGAGCCTGTCGAGCCTTCTGTTGTGCCTCGATCCGCGCCTTTTCCTCAGCTTCACGACGAGCCTGCTCAGCCTCACGGCGAGCCTTCTCTTCAGCGTCGAGGCGGGCCTTCTCTTCGGCCTCGCGACGAGCTTTTTCTTCTGCTTCCAAACGCGCTGTTTCCTCGGCTTCCGCCTGGCGCTGTTCATCTTCCAGCGCCGAGCGTCTTACATAGGTGCGAGACTTGCGCACTTCTACCTGCACTTCCTTGTTCTTGCCACCAGTCCCCTGAACACTCAGGGTGCTCTTGGTCTTGCGCTGCAAGGTCATGCGAGCAGGTGCGGTGACCTCGTCACCTCCATGCTGTTTCTTCAGATGTGCCAGCAGAGTCTGTTTCTCAGACTCGCTGACCATGTCGTCGGCCTTGCTCTTCACGATGCCGGCATCGACAAACTGCTGGAGAAGACGATCAACCGGCGTGTCGATGTCAGTGGCAAGTTGCTTAACTGATACTTCTGCCATTCATTTTCCTCCGTTTGACCTTATTCAGACTGCTCTTCTCCGAACCAACAGATATTGCGAGCAGCCATAATGAGCTCACCAGCCTTCTCGGCGGTCAACTCTTCGATGTCGGCAAGGTCATCGATACCTTGCTCTGCCAAATCTTCCAGGGTGCCGACACCGCGAGCGGCCAGGGCATAGGCCATTTCACGGCCGAGGCCGGAGAGATTGAGCAGTTCTTCGGAAGGCTCGACGCCTTCAAAGGATTCTTCTTTGGCCAGGGCCTTGGTGGTCAGGGCATCCTTGGCACGCTTGCGCAGCTCTTCGACCATGTCTTCATCCAGACCGTCGATGGCCAGCAGCTCGTTGACCGGGACGAAGGCAATCTCTTCCAGGGTGGAGAAGCCCTCTTCCATCAGCAGGCCGGCGAAATCGTCGTCGATATCGAGGGTGCTGGTGAACAGCGTCAGGATGCGGTCGTTCTCGGCCTGGTGCTTGGCACGCATGTCCTCGACGGTCATCACGTTCAGTTCCCAACCGGTCAGCTGGGAGGCCAGACGCACGTTCTGACCGTTGCGGCCGATGGCCTGGGCCAGGTTGGCGGCTTCCACGGCGATGTCCATGGTGTGGTTGTCTTCATCGACGATGATGGAGGCCACATCGGCTGGCGCCATGGCGTTGATCACGTATTGGGCCGGGTTGTCATCGTACAGCACGATGTCAGCACGCTCACCGCTCAGCTCGGCGGAGACGGCCTGAACGCGGGCACCACGCATGCCGATACAGGCACCGATCGGGTCGATACGACGATCGTTGGTCTTGACCGCGATCTTGGCGCGGGAACCCGGATCACGGGCGGCGCCCATGATTTCGATCATCTCTTCGCCGATTTCCGGCACTTCGATGCGGAACAGCTCTTTCAGGAAGTCCGGGCTGGAGCGGCTGACGAACAGCTGGGAACCACGGGCTTCCGGACGCACGGCGTAGAGCAGGCCACGGATACGGTCGCCGGGACGGAAGGTCTCACGGGGCAGCATGTCGTCACGGAAGATCACGGCTTCGGCATTGCTGCCCAGATCCAGGATCACGTTGTCGCGGTTGCTCTTCTTGACCACGCCGCTGATGATGGTGCCTTCCTTGTCCTTGAACTGGTCAACGACCTGGGAACGCTCAGCCTCGCGCACTTTCTGCACGATGACCTGCTTGGCGGTCTGGGTGGTGATACGGTCGAAGGTCACAGAGTCAATCTGGTCTTCAACATAGTCGCCGATCTGGATATCCGGCTGCTCGATCTGAGCGGCTTCGAGGGTGATTTCCCCGTACGGGTTCTCCATGGAAGCCTGATCGGCCACCACGACCCAACGGCGATAGGTGTCGTAGTCACCGGTCTTGCGATCGATCTCGACACGCACTTCAATCTCGCCTTCGTATTTTTTCTTGGTCGCAGTCGCCAGCGCAGTCTCCAGAGCCTGGAAAATCTTCTCGCGGGGGACAGCCTTCTCGTTGGACACAGCGTCAACGACCAGCAAAATCTCTTTATTCATATCCGATAGCCTCGTTAACCAAAGTTCGGCACTATGTTCGCTTTTTGGATATTGGTGAAAGCCAACACCTCGTCCTTACCATCTACCGTCAGAGTGATCATGTCCCCCTGCACGGCTTTGATTACGCCTTTGAACTTGCGGCGGTTGTTTGTTGCCATCCGAAGCGTTACCGCCGCCTCCTGGCCAACGTATTTTTCGAACTGGGCGACCTTGAACAGTGGACGATCCAGACCCGGGGAAGACACCTCAAGGTAGTACTCCTCGGAGATGGGATCTTCGACATCCATGATGGCGCCGACCTGGCGGCTCACCTCGGCACAGTCTTCCACCGTCACGCCTTGCTCCGAGTCGATGAAAACGCGCAGGGTCGAGTGCTTACCCGCACGGATAAACTCGATACCCCACAGTTCAAAACCCAAGGCAACGACCGGAGCCTCGAGCAGATCGGTCAAACGTTGTTCCAACGTAGCCAAAGTCACCCTCCGAAAAACGAAAAAAGGGCATATAGCCCAGATAGAAATAGATTCAGAGTAAATTGCACATAACAAAAAGCCCCGATGTCAAATCGGGGCTTGGCGCTTTACCCTGATTGTCGCCTCGCAGCGACCGCCTTCCTGAGCGTAGGAAATGCGTGAAATTTGGTTGCGGGGGCCGGATTTGAACCGACGACCTTCGGGTTATGAGCCCGACGAGCTACCATGCTGCTCCACCCCGCGTCCGAAATCGTGCGAGATTATAGCCACTTCACTCTCGTGAGACAAGACTCAGTGGCTATAACATCCCGGTTACCCGGGTTCACTGCTTAATTGGTGCCGTGGGCGGGACTCGAACCCGCACACCCTAGAGCACTACCCCCTCAAGATAGCGTGTCTACCAATTCCACCACCACGGCAAAACTCTTATTCGGGAACGTCAGTATCTTTCTTCACTGGCGCTTTGCTCTGCTCAACTTGTTGAGTCTGTTGCAGATTTTCCCATTCACTACCCTGTTTGACCTTGTTGCTGGACATGGAACCCAGAACCAGACTAATCAAGAAAAACAGAGTAGCCAAAATCGCTGTTGTGCGGGTCAGGAAACTGCCTGAACCACCGGAGCCGAACACAGTATTCGATGCCCCTGCGCCGAAGGAGGCGCCCATATCAGCCCCTTTACCTTGCTGAATCATCACCAGACCAATCAGAGCCAGCGATACCAGCAGATAAACGACCAAAAGAATCTCGTACATTTAACTTGCACCCTTTGCCGCTTCAACTATTCCTAAAAACGCCTCGCCATCAAGACTTGCCCTGCCTATCAGACCGCCATCAATATCGGACTGCGCAAACAAATCTTGTGCATTGGCCGGTGTCACGCTCCCACCATAGATGATTCTGACTTTCTCACCTATTACCGGAGTATCCTCCGCCAAGCGACTGCGAATAAAGGAATGAACCTCTTGTGCCTGCTCGGGTGTGGCGCATTTACCTGTACCTACAGCCCAGATTGGCTCGTAGGCGATGATAGCATTATCGAAAGCCATCGCGCCATTTTTCTCTATGACGATGTCCAGTTCCTCGGCAATCACCTCAAAGGTTCTTCTTGCCTGCCTCGCCGCGCCTGACTCACCAAGACAAAGTATGGGTATCAGACCTGCTGCTCTGACTGCCGCAAACTTCTCTGCGACTATAAAACTGGTCTCACCAAAGAGACGCCTGCGCTCGGAGTGGCCAACAAGTACATATCGGCAACCTGCCTCGACTAGCATCTCACACGAGATTTCACCCGTATAAGCGCCTTGTCTGTGCTGGCTCACGTTCTGAGCCCCCAGCTTCACTCTTCCCTGCTCACCGAGCAGTTCGGCCGTGAAACCGAGATGCACATGGGATGGACACAAGACCACATCTACGTCTTCATCAATGCGCTCTGCGCACTGACTCGTAAACTGCTCTAACTGCGACCTACTACCGTGTAACTTCCAGTTGGCTGCTACAAACGGCTTGCGATGTCCCATCGGCAACTCCCTTGCGAAAGCGGGGCTGATAATATCCAGAGGATGCTCAGCTGACAAGTGCTATTTTCAAATTTTCGAATCGTTTGAACAAGATACAACCAAGGCGACTAAAAAGCCGCCTTGTTTGTTCATTAAAACGCCGATTCGACCTGTTTGGCGATGCGCTCTGCCATATCGCACACCTGCTGTTCGTGTTCACCTTCGACCATGACCCGGATCAGGGGCTCGGTGCCAGATTTGCGCAGCAGCACCCGGCCACGGCCGGCCAGTTCCTGCTCCACTGCCGCCACTTCCTGCTGAACGACACTGGAGGTCAGCGGATCCTTGCCTTCGGCGAAGCGCACATTGACCAGCACTTGCGGGAACTTGCTCATGCCCGAACGCAATTTGGCCAGCGGCATCTCGGCACTGCGCATGGCCGTCAGCACCTGCAGGGCGGCGACGATACCATCCCCCGTGGTGGTCTGATCCAGGCAGATGATGTGACCGGAGTTTTCGCCCCCGATGCGCCAGCCCTTCTCGTTCATCATCTCAAGCACGTAGCGGTCACCCACCTTGGCACGGGCAAAGGGGATGCCCAGGGTCTGAAGCGCCAGCTCCAGCCCCATGTTGGCCATCAGGGTGCCCACCACACCGCCCTTGAGGCGGCCATGGCGCAGGGCATCCCGGGCGATGATGTAGAGGATCTCATCCCCGTCGATGATGTAACCAGTGCTGTCCACCATCACCAGACGGTCGCCGTCACCGTCGAAGGCGACGCCGAGATCTGCCTTGCATTCCTGAACCTTGGCGGCCAGCGCCTCCGGTGCGGTGGAACCGACACCGTCATTGATGTTGAGCCCATCCGGGCTGCAGCCGATGGCGATGACTTCGGCACCCAGCTCGCGGAAGACGGAAGGGGCGATGTGGTAGGTGGCACCATGACCGCAATCCACCACCATTTTCAGCCCTTCCAGGCTCAGATTGGAGGGGAAGGTGCTCTTGCAGAATTCGATGTAGCGACCAGCCGCATCATCGATGCGCTGCGCCTTGCCAAGCTCCGCGGACTCCACGCACTTGAGTTCGTTGTCGAGCTCGGCTTCGATGGCCAGCTCGACATCATCGGGCAGCTTGGTGCCGTCGGCGGAGAAGAACTTGATGCCGTTGTCGTAATAGGGGTTGTGGGATGCACTGATGACGATGCCGGCTTCGGCACGGAAGGTGCGAGTCAGGTAGGCAACCGCCGGGGTGGGCATGGGTCCCATCAGTATGGCTTTGAGACCGGCGGCGGAGAGCCCCGCCTCCAGTGCCGACTCCAGCATATAACCGGAGATACGGGTATCCTTGCCGATCAGCACCTTCTTGGTCCCTTTCTTGGAGAGCACCTTGCCGGCGGCCCAGCCCAGTTTCATGACGAAATCCGGGGTGATCGGGTATTCACCCACCTTGCCGCGCACGCCGTCGGTGCCGAAGTACTTTCTGGTCATTGTCTGTTTCTCGTTTTTCTATTTGGATATGAAATCTTGTCCCGTCATGGTCATCCAGCCTGTACGCAAGACATCCATGGTGGCCCGCACGTCGTGCACCCGGATGATCCTGGCGCCATGTTGCAACCCGATCAGGGCACAGGCCAGACTACCAGCCAACCGCTCGGCTACCGGGCGGTCAAGCAGGTTGCCTATCATAGACTTTCGTGACATGCCCACCAAGAGCGGAAGTTGGTAATCGAGCAGTGACGCCTGCTTTGCCAGCAGCTGATAGTTGTGCGCCAGCGTCTTGCCAAAGCCATAGCCTGGATCCAGTACCAGATGCTCACGCGGGATACCGGCCCCCAGACAAGCGGCAATCCGCTCGTCAAAGAAGGCTCTCACCTCCCCCAGCAAATCGTCATAGTGCGGCTCCACCTGCATGGTACGGGGCTGCCCCTGCATGTGCATGAGGCATACCGGTACGCCAGCCTCGGCCGCCGCGCCCAGCGCTCCCGGCTCTTGCAGGGCGCGGACATCATTGATGAGGTGACCACCTGCAGCACAACCCTCCCGCATGACAATCGCCTTGGAGGTATCGAGGGAGATCATCACATCCAGCTCGGCGACCATGCGCTCCACCACGGGGATGACCCTGTCCAGCTCCTCCTGCTCGCTCACGTCGGGGGCGCCCGGGCGGGTCGACTCGCCACCTATATCGATAAGGGTGGCCCCATCGGCCACCATGTCGCGGGCATGACCCAACGCCAGATCGATCTGCTTGAAGCGGCCACCATCTGAAAAGGAGTCCGGCGTCACATTGAGAATGCCCATGACATGGGGACGGTCGAGAGAAAGGGGACGTCCCTTGCTGATTAACTGCATTGCTTCAACTACCTCCAACAAGAGCTGCAAACTCTTCGTGCAAAGAAAAACCCCGGGCAAGCCCGGGGTTTGTATCATGGCAACTTATTTGGCCGGGACATCGTTCGCCTTGTCGATGTCACTCAGAGGTGCACTGCCCTCTTCAGCCGGCGCCGTGGCCTCCGGCCCGTTGTTCACGCTGGCACCACCTTGCGGGGTGTCACCGTGCTCATCATGCCAGTTGCTGGGAGCACGGACCTCGCGACGCGCCATCAGATCATCGATCTGCTTGGCATCGATGGTCTCGTACTTCATCAATGCATCTTTCATGGTGTGCAGCACATCCATGTTGTCCAGCAGGATCTGCTTGGCACGATCATAGTTGCGATCGATGACCTGCTTGACCTCTGCATCGATAATGCGGGCGGTATCGTCAGACATGTGCTTGGCCTTGGCCATGCTGCGGCCGAGGAATACTTCACCATCCTCTTCTGCGTAGAGCATGGGGCCGAGACGCTCGGACATGCCCCACTGGGTGACCATCTTGCGGGCGATGTCGGTCGCACGTTCGATGTCGTTGGATGCACCGGTCGATACCTTCTCGGCACCGTAGATCAACTCTTCCGCCAGACGACCGCCATACAGGCTGGAGATCATGGACTCAAGATGCTGCTTGGAGTGGCTCCAGCGGTCCTGCTCCGGCAGGTACATGGTAACACCCAGCGCACGGCCGCGCGGAATGATGGAGACCTTGTAGACAGGGTCATGATCCGGCACCACGCGACCAATGATGGCGTGACCCGCTTCGTGATAGGCCGTCATCTCCTTCTCGGACTCTTTCATCACCATGGAGCGACGTTCCGCCCCCATCATGATCTT
This sequence comes from Aeromonas sp. QDB68, assembly GCF_027707405.1. NCBI lineage: Bacteria > Pseudomonadati > Pseudomonadota > Gammaproteobacteria > Aeromonadales > Aeromonadaceae > Aeromonas > Aeromonas sp. QDB68. Next base: position 95,554 of record NZ_JAPCIQ010000002.1, read on the forward strand.
GTCCTTCGCCTTTTCGAACTCCAGCATGGAGACCACTCGGCGGCTCTCGCGAGCAGAGAAGAGGGCAGCCTCGTTCACCAGGTTGGCCAGATCAGCACCGGAGAAACCAGGGGTACCACGGGCAATCAGCGCCGGATTGACATCATCCGCCAACGGTACCTTGCGCATATGCACTTTCAAGATCTGCTCACGACCGCGAACATCCGGCAAGCCGACCACGACCTGGCGGTCGAAACGACCCGGACGCAGCAGCGCAGGATCCAGTACGTCGGGACGGTTGGTGGCGGCGATGACGATGATGCCCTCATTGCCTTCAAAACCATCCATTTCAACCAGCATCTGGTTCAGGGTCTGCTCACGTTCATCGTGACCACCTCCCAGACCGGCGCCACGCTGGCGACCGACCGCATCGATCTCATCAATGAAGATGATGCAGGGGGAGGATTTCTTGGCCTGTTCGAACATGTCACGCACCCGGGAGGCACCGACACCCACGAACATTTCCACGAAGTCCGAACCTGAAATGGTGAAGAACGGCACCTTGGCCTCGCCTGCAATGGCTTTGGCCAGCAGGGTCTTACCAGTACCGGGAGGACCTACCAACAGGACGCCGGTCGGGATCTTGCCACCCAGCTTCTGGAATTTGGTCGGGTCACGCAGATAGTCGACCAGCTCCTTGACCTCTTCCTTTGCCTCGTCACAACCGGCTACGTCGGCGAAGGTAGTCTTGATCTGATCTTCGCTCATCAGGCGAGCCTTGCTCTTGCCGAACGACATTGCACCCTTGCCGCCGCCGCCCTGCATCTGACGCATGAAGAAGACCCAGACACCGATCAGCAACAGCATCGGGAACCAGGAGATGAAGATGGACGTGATCAGAGATGGTTCTTCCGGCTTCTCACCCATCACCTTGACGTTATGGTTGAGCATGTCGTTGAGCAGTTGGGGATCCGGCGCAGGAATGATGGTGGTGAAACGTTCACCGGTGCGCTTGACGCCATTGATGACCTTGCCATCCATCCGCACTTCACGGATCTGCTCCTGGGTCACTTCTTTCACGAAGCTGGAATAGTCCAGCTGGCGACTGGTGGTATCGCTGGGGCTGAAGCTATTGAACACCGACATCAGCACGACGGCGATGACCAGCCACAGGATTAGGTTTTTCGCCATGTCACTCAAATCAATGACCTCGCAGACTGACAGTTAACGATGAGGGTTAGGGTACTACAGTTTAAAACCGGTAGCCACAATGTAGACTTCTCGTGAACGTGCACGGGACGAGTCTGGTTTTCGAATCTTGACGACAGAGAAAAGTCTACGTATTTCATTGAGATAGGCATCAAACCCCTCCCCCTGGAACACCTTGACTACAAAACTGCCATTACTGCTCAGGACCTGATTGCACATGTCCAGCGCCAGTTCCACCAGGTACATGGCACGGGCCTGATCCACCTGCTGGGTGCCGCTCATGTTGGGCGCCATGTCCGACATGACGACATCCACCTTGTCGGGGCCGACTCGCTCCAGCAAGGCGCCGAGTACAGTTTCCTCCCGAAAGTCCCCTTGCAGGAAATCGACACCGGCAATGGAATCCATCGGCAAAATATCACACGCAATGACGCGCCCCTTGTCACCGACCTGGTCGATAGCAAATTGGGACCAGCCACCGGGAGCAGCCCCCAGGTCCACTACCGTCATCCCCGGCTTGAGCAGCCGGTCTTTGCCCTGGATCTCGTCGATCTTGAAAACGGCGCGAGAGCGCAGTCCCAACTTCTGGGCTTTCTTGACGTATTGGTCGTCGAAATGTTCTTTTAACCAGCGGGTTGAACTGGGGGAACGTTTTTTCTGGGTCATGATTGTCGACTTTAAAAAACCACAAGGGTTATTAGTATTAAGGGCTAAGTGGGGGTAGAATACGCCCCTTTCAACCCTGACTTATGAAGAAATTGCCATGATTCTCAACAATAAACAGAAACAGTACCTCAAGGGCCTGGCCCACAGTCTGAAGCCGGTCGTCCTGCTGGGACAACACGGTCTGACCGAAGGGGTGCTGGCCGAGATCGATCTGGCGCTGAACCACCACGAGCTGATCAAGGTTAAGGTTGCGTCTGAAGATCGTGAGATGAAACAGCTGGTGATGGATGCCATCGTTCGCGAGACCGGCGCCATCAAGGTACAGAGCATGGGCCATGTACTGACCATCTACCGTCAGGCCAAAGAGCCCAAGATCCAGTTGCCGCGCAAGTAACAGGAAAGAGCATTCGCTCTTTCCTTCATTTCCCTTCTTCCCAAGTCGCTTGCCAAAATAGTTGCCAGGCCCTTAACCTGCGATGAATAGCCGTGGACACCCACTATGGACAAGCATCAGCTCCTCACCGATGAAGAACTGGCCATGCTGCGGGACCTGGGAAACGATGAAGACATTGCCACCAGCCAATACCTGCGCGGCCCCCTGCCCCTTCCTCTCCAAAGCCTGTTGCAGCGAGCCAAGCCCCTGACACTCGAAGCCCGCATCGCCGGCTACCAATTGCGTTTCCCGCTCCACTGCACCCAGGCAGAGGAGGGCCACGCCGAGCTGCGCATCGCCGCGCCGACCATTACCGAGCTGGGTTCGCCCCATCTGCGCGCCTGGCGACTCGACGAAAAGGCCGTGCTTTGCACCGAAGACGCGGAGTACGAGGTATACAGCCTCTCCCTTGGCGGTCTCATCGTGGCTGGCTTGCCGGACGCCTTTGCCAAGGGAGATCCACTTGGCGGATACCTTCGCATCGAGGATCTCCCTCCCTTGGCCATGACAGGCACCCTCGTCAGGCACGTGGATGCCAATCCACATCGCCATGACTGGGCCGTCCAGTTCCGGCTGGGCAAGGAGGATCAGGAACAATTGCGGGACTGGCTCTTCCAGCGCCACCAGGACGCCTTCGTCCAGGCCTATCAGGGTGACTAAAGACAACAGGGGAGCCCGGCTCCCCTGTCTCTTTCCCCGACGTTCAATCAGAGATAGGCAACTTCCAGGATCTCGTACTCCACATCGCCACCCGGCGTCTTGACGATGGCAACGTCATCCACTTCCTTGCCGATCAGGGCGCGGGCAATGGGGGAGTTCACGGAAATCATGTTCTGCTTGATGTCCGCCTCGTCGTCTCCCACGATGCGGTAGACCACTTCCTCTTCCGTTTCACTTTTGAGCAGGGTCACGGTTGCGCCGAAGATGACGCGGCCATTGTTGGCAATCTTGGTGACATCGATAATCTGGGCATTGGAGAGCTTGCCTTCGATTTCCTGAATGCGGCCTTCACAGAAACCCTGCTGCTCGCGGGCGGCATGGTATTCGGCATTTTCTTTCAGATCGCCATGTTCACGGGCATCAGCAATCGCTTCGATAATCTGGGGACGCAGCTCGGTCTTGAGATAATCGAGCTCTTGACGCAGCTTTTCAGCGCCGCGAACAGTCATCGGAGTATGATTCATAGTCGAAACCTGGGTTGCTTTATAAAGAGAAGCTGCGGCAATCAAAAGAGAGCCGCAGCTGTCGGTTCGGATGGGGCATCTTAATATGAAGCCGCCACAAAATCCATGTCAGCCCCTGCGAGCGGGATCCTGCTTTGGGCCAGCGTTACTTGGATTCCGAGACGCCAAGCGGGGCCGACACCGTCGGTTTGCCCTGCATGATGGCGATCTCGACACGTCGGTTCATGCGCCGATTCTCTGGGCTGTTGTTGGGCACCAGCGGCTGGGAATCCGCCATCCCTTGCACCACCAGACGATTGCCGTCAAAACCGGGCACCTTGATCATCTGGTGGGCAACCGCCACCGCCCGCTGGGATGAAAGCTCCCAGTTGGACTGGAACAACTCGTCCTCGGTGGCCACATTGTCGGTGTGGCCGGAGACGGTGATCTCCCCCGGCACATCCTTGAGCAGCACAGCCACCTTGCGGATCACCGGCCAGAACTGGGGTTGCAGGAAGGCGGATCCCGCCGGGAACGCCGCTTTCTCGCGAATGCGAATGATGATCTGCTGACCCAGCGCCTCTATCTCGATGGCCCCATCCTGGATCTGGGCCTGCATCTGCTCCGCCAGTGCCTTGGCCAGGGTGTTGGACTGTTCCTGCGCCTTCTGGGCTTCCTGGGCGGTATCGCCGCCGCTCTGCTGACCTTCGGTCTTGTCATGTCCACCCGCCTTGTCCGCATCCCCTGGCTGGAAATCCAGCTCGGTCTGGGTCATGTCGATGGTCTGCTGCATGATGGTGTCAATAGGCGTCGGCTCGGGGCGACCAGGACGAAACTCCTGGGCGATGACCGAGGTTCCCTTGGGGATATCCTTGACCTCCAGGATGTTCTGCACCCCGAACGCCTTCTCCATGGAACCGGCGATCTGCTTGAACTTCTGCACATCCATCTCGGCAAAGGAGAGCAAGAGCACGAAGAAGCACATCAGCAGAGACATGAGATCCGCGAAGGTTCCCATGTAACCGGGCAATCCGGGAGGCGGGCACTTGCACTTTGCCATCTGTGCGCTCCTATTCGGTCCCGTTGTTGCGTTTGGACTGATTCAGGTAGTTCTGCAACATGGCTTGGATCACCCTCGGGTTCTGTCCATCCTGGATCCCCATGATGGCGTCGAGGATCAGGGTGCGGCTCAACTGTTCCTCGCCGCTACGCAGTTCCAGCTTGTCAGCGATGGGGATGGCAATCATGTTGGCCTCGATGGCGCCATACAGGGTCGTCAGCAAGGCCACCGCCATGGCCGGACCGATGGATTTGGGGTCGCTCATGTTGGCCAGCATGGCCACCAACCCCACCAGGGTACCGATCATGCCCATGGCCGGACCGAGATCCCCCAGGGAGCGGAACACCTTGATGGCCGTGGCGTGACGCTCGGACGTCAGTTCGATGTCCTTCTCCATCACCGCACGCACTACGTCGGCATCATGACCGTCCACCAGCATGTCGATGCCCTTCTTCATGAAGGTATTGGGGATCTCCGCCGCCTCCAGGGCCAGAAAGCCCCCCTTGCGGGCCGCATCCGCCAGTTCCACCGCCTTGGTGATGAGATCGTCGAGCTTGTCCCCCTTGTACATGAAGGCCTTGCCCGCGACCTTGAAGGCCATCAGAAACTGACCGAGGTTGAATTTCATCATGCAGATGAACACGGACCCCAGTATGGTGATGTAGACCGATGGCATGTCCACATACATGCTCATGGGGCCGCCCAGCAACATGCCGTACACCACGACCCCGAACCCCAGCACTAAGCCTATCAGACTCCCTAAATCCACATCCCTACTCCTGTCGCCGAACGTGCCGTCTAATTATATTGCGTTGAATTTTCTGCTATTGCGTCCCCGGCAGCAAGCCCGGCACACCGCAATCGCCGATCGGCAATGCGTGGTTGCATGCCCTTCTTATCGGCCAGGGTCAGGATAGTTTGAGGACGCCGCGTTTTTCTGCCTCCCCCCTGTGGCCGGTCGATGTTAAGATGAGCCGTTTTTTTCAATCCCCGAGGATGGACATGGCCAGTAAAAAAATCGACCGTCTGAGTTTTGATGCCACCCTGGAAGAGCTGGAAACCATAGTGCATCAACTCGAACAGGGCTCGCTCCCCCTCGAGGAGGCACTCAAACAATTCGAACAGGGCATCCATCTGGTGCGCGCCGGCCAGCAGAAGCTGGAACAGGCCGAGCAGAAGATCCAGATCCTCCTGACCCAGGCCGATGGCAGCGAGCAAGCGGTCCCCTTTCGAGCAGAACAAGGAGAGGAGTGAGTGACCCTGGACGATTTCTCCCGCCTGCATCGGCGCCGCATCGACGACTGCCTCTCGGCACAGCTTGACGCCCTGCCCGCCATGGCGCCACGTCTGCGGGATGCGATGAAATACGGCCTGCTGCTCGGTGGGAAACGGGTGCGCCCCTTCCTGGTCTATGCCGTCGGCGAGATGCTGGGCGTCAAGAGCGAACTGCTGGATGGCCCCGCCGCCGCCGTGGAGTGCATTCACGCATACTCCCTCCTGCACGACGACCTGCCCGCCATGGATGACGACGACCTGCGTCGTGGTCAGCCCACCGTACACAAGGCCTTCGATGAAGGCACAGCCATCCTGGCGGGCGATGCCCTGCAGACCCTGGCGTTTTCCATTCTGGCCGACCACCCCATGCCCGATACATTGATGGCCAACCGGGTGCGGATGCTGAGTGCCCTGGCCCGCGCGTCCGGCTATCTCGGTATGTGCGGCGGTCAGGCACTGGATCTGGACGCCGAAGGGCGCCGGATCAGCCTCGCCGAGCTGGAGCAGGTGCACCGCCACAAGACCGGGGCCCTCATCGAGTGCGCCGTGACCATCGGCGCCCTGTGCAAGGCTGACGTGGAACCCGCCACCCTCACCGCCCTGCAAACCTATGCCGCCGCCATCGGACTCGCCTTCCAGGTGCAGGACGACATCCTCGACATCACGGGCGATACCGCCACCCTGGGCAAGCCGCAAGGCTCGGATCTGGCGCTGGAAAAGAGTACCTATCCGGCCCTGCTCGGACTCGACAATGCCCGTGAGCTGGCTCGCGAACTGCATGACAAGGCCTTAACAGCCCTGCAATCCTTGCCCTACAATACCGACATTCTGGAAGCGTTTGCCGATTACATCATCGAGCGAACCCACTAAACGCTGGATAACAGTAACAATATGAGCGTTGATATTAGCGATTTCCCCAACCTGGCCCTCGCGGACACGCCGGTCGATTTGCGATCCCTCCCCTTCGAGCGGCTGCCCGTGGTGTGCAACGAGCTGCGCGAGTATCTGCTGCGCTCGGTGAGCCGCTCCAGCGGCCACTTCGCCTCCGGCCTTGGCACCGTCGAGCTGACGGTCGCCCTGCACTATGTCTACAACACCCCCTTCGATCGGCTGGTGTGGGACGTAGGCCACCAGGCCTATCCCCACAAGATCCTGACCGGACGACGGGAGCGCATTCACACCATTCGCCAGAAAGATGGCCTGCACCCCTTCCCCTGGCGGGAAGAGAGCGAGTACGACGTGCTCAGCGTGGGCCACTCCAGCACCTCCATCGGGGCAGCGCTCGGCATGGCGGTGGCGGCCGAGAGCGAAGGGCTTGGCCGCAAGGTGGTCGCGGTCATCGGTGATGGCGCCATCACCGCCGGCATGGCCTTCGAGGCCCTCAATCACGCCGGCGACGTCCACAAGGACATGCTGGTGGTGCTCAATGACAACGAGATGTCCATCTCCGAGAACGTGGGGGCCCTGAACAATCACCTCGCCAGGCTGATGTCCGGCAAGCTCTACACCACCATTCGCGAGGGGGGCAAGAAGGTGCTGGCGGGTCTGCCGCCGGTCAAGGAGCTCGCCAAGCGGGCCGAGGAGCACCTCAAGGGCATGGTGGTACCCGGCACTCTGTTCGAGGAGTTCGGCTTCAACTACATCGGCCCCATCGACGGTCACGACATCCATGCCCTGGTCGAAACCCTGCGCAACATGCGCAACCTCAAGGGTCCCCAGCTGCTGCACGTCAAGACCAAAAAGGGCAAGGGCTACGAGCCGGCGGAAAAAGATCCCATCGGCTATCACGCCGTCCCCAAATTCAACCCGGATGACTGTGCCCTGCCCAAGAGTGCCGGTGGCAAACCCACCTTCTCCGCCATCTTCGGTCAGTGGCTGTGCGATATCGCCGCCAAGGACGAGCGCGTGGTCGGCATCACTCCCGCCATGCGCGAAGGCTCCGGTCTGGTGAAATTCAGCCAGCAATATCCGGATCGCTACTTCGACGTGGCCATCGCCGAGCAACATGCGGTCACCTTCGCCGCCGGTCTCGCCATCGCCGACCAGAAACCCGTGGTCGCCATCTATTCGAGCTTCCTGCAACGGGCCTATGACCAGCTGATCCACGACGTGGCGCTGCAGAACCTGCCGGTGCTCTTCGCCATCGACCGGGCCGGTCTGGTGGGGGCCGACGGCCCGACCCATCAGGGGGCGTTCGACATCAGCTTCCTGCGCACCGTGCCCAACATGGTGGTGATGACCCCGTCCGACGAGAACGAGTGCCGCCAGATGCTCTACACCGGCTATCTGTGCAACGGGCCAGTGGCGGTGCGCTACCCCCGTGGCAGCGGCACCGGTATCCAGGCCGAGAGCGAGATGCAGGCCCTGCCCCTCGGCAAGGGACGCGTCGTTCGCGAGGGCAAGGGGACCGCCATCCTGGCGTTCGGCACCCTGCTGCAACAGGCCAGAGCAGCCGCCGAGGCGCTGGATGCCACCCTGGTGGACATGCGCTTCGTCAAACCCATGGACGAGGCGCTGGTGCTCTCTCTGGCCGCCTCCCACGATCAGTTCGTCACCCTCGAGGACAACGCCATCATGGGCGGTGCAGGCTCTGCGGTGAACGAGCTGCTGATGGGCTGCAAGCAGTGCAAACCGGTGCTCAACCTCGGCCTGCCGGACCGCTTCATCGAGCAGGGCACCCAGGATGAGATCTACGCCCTGCTGGGGCTGGACAGCGTGGGCATTCAGACCCGCATCGAGAGCTGGCTGCAGGCCTGACAAGGGTTATCGCAAGCAATAAAAAAGGGCGCCTGATGGCGCCCTTTTTTGTTATTCACTGTGCCAGACCAACCCTGTTCAGATACTGTCGCGAGAAGGCCGTCAACAAGGTTACAAGCCGCTCAGGAACCGAGACATACATGAGCACTCCTTGGTTCTACATAAGCGAGCAGCACATGAACCTTGATCACGGCCTCGCAGCCAGTTCGTGGAAAGGTTTATCAGCCCTTGTAGATCTTCGGGTTGAACACATCCCGCAGCCAGTCACCCAGCAGGTTGATCACCAGCACCAGCACCACCAGGCAGAGGCCCGGGAAGGCGGTGATCCACCAGGATCCGGAGAAGATGTAGTTGAAGCCCACGCTGATGAGCGACCCCAGGGACGGTTGATCAACCGGCATCCCCAGACCCAGGAAGGAGAGGGCCGCCTCGCTCATGATGGCGTTCGCCACCTGCACGGTGGAGATGACCAGGATGGGCGACAGGCAGTTCGGCAGAATGTGGCGGAACATGATGCGCGGGGCGCGGAACCCCATCACCTGAGCCGCTTCAACATACTCCTTCTTCTTCTCCGCCAGCACGGAGGCGCGCACCGTCCGGGCATACTGGGGCCACTCGGCGATACCGATGATCACCACCAGCATCAGGATGGCGAACTTCGAGTAGAACTCGGAGCCAAAGGTCGCCTGGAAGATGGCGGAGATGATGATGGCCACCATCATGGTGGAGAACGACAGCTGCACATCGGCAAAGCGCATCAGCAGGTTGTCGATGCGACCACCAAAGTAACCGGCCATCAGACCGATGACGATACCGAGCACCAGCTGCAGCCCCACCGCGAACAGACCAATGGTCAGCGAGATGCGGGCACCATAGAGGATGGTGCTCCAGATGTCGCGTCCCTGGTTGTCGGTCCCGAGCCAGAAGCGGGCCTCGCCCCCTTCCAGCCAGGAGGGGGGCAGCTCCGCATCCATCAGATCGAAGCTGGTCTGGTCATAGACGTTGTGCGGTGCGATCCAGGGTGCCAGCAGGGCCGCCAGCACGAAGACCACAAACACCGCAAAGCTGAACATGGCTACCTTGTCCCGCAGGAAGTAGTAGACGATGTCGGAATTTTTGAAGCGTGCCCAACGGCTTGGGCTTGCAGTTACAGCATTAGTCATCTGTTACCCCTTGGCGGTCAGGTTGACGGTCGGGTTGATCAACCCGTAGAGCAGGTCGACCAGGGTATTGGTCACCACGAAGATCAGGCCCACGAAGATGACGTAGGCGGTGATCAGCGGCGTATCGACCCGGTGGATCGCCTCAAGGAAGAGGAAGCCGGTCCCCGGCCACTGGAACACGCTCTCGGTCAAGATGGTGTAGGCCACCATGGTCCCGATCTGCACACCGCCCACCGTGATGACCGGCAGCATGGTGTTCTTCAGGGCGTGCTGGTAGTAGACCTTGTTGTTGTCCAGCCCCTTGGCACGGGCAAACTTGACGTACTCGGAGGAGAGCTGCTCCAGCATCTCCGAGCGCACCAGCCGGATGAACAGCGGCAGCATGATGGACGAGAGGGAGACCGCAGGCAGCACCAGGTGCAGGATACCGTCCCAGGTGAAGAATCCCGACTCCCAGCCCAGCAGGTTGTAAGTCTCGCCACGGCCATAGGCAGGCAGCCAGCCCAGCTGGATGGAGAAGAGGTACATCAGCATGATGGCGGTCAGGAAGACCGGGATCGAGATGCCGATGCTGCTCACCGCCATGATGAGCTTGGTCAGGAAACTGCGCGGTCTTATCGCCGAATAAACCCCCAGCGGAATGGAGACCACGACGATGATGAGCGCGGCGGCAAACACCAGCTCAAGGGTAGCCACCAGCTTGTCGAGGATAACCTCGAGGGCTGGTCGCTTGAAGAAATAGGAAGTGCCCAGATCCCCGTGTACCGCGTTCTTCAAGAAGCGGCTGTATTTCACGAGGAAGGGATCATTGAGTCCCATCTTGTCGCGCAGCTCCTGGCGCACGGACTCGGAGACGGATTGTCCCACCAGCTCGCGCAGCGGATCCCCCAGGTTGTCCTGGATGGAGAAGGCGACCAGGCTGATGACGAACATCACTATCACGGCCTGATAGAACCGTTTCAGCAGGAATGTAAACATGCTTGTCCTTCTACGTGGCCTGTGTCTTGGCACAGGCTTCTGTTAATGGCGGGGCAACCATGGGTGCCCCGCCGGGTCCTTCCTTAAACGCTTCGCTTACTTGTTGACCACCAGGTCACCCAGATAAGGGAAGTTCATCACGTTGACCACCGGCTTGATGTCGACGTTCTTCTTGGCACCGTAGGCCAGGTCTTCCCAGTGCAGCGGCACATAGGCAGCGTCGTCGATCAGCATGGCTTCCACCTTCTGCAGGATGGCGGCACGCTTGGCAGGATCGGTCTCGGTGTTGGCTTCCATCACCATCTTGTCAGCTTCTGCGTTGGCATAACCGCCGCAGTTGTACTGACCCATGCCGGTCTTGGCATCCTTGGTGAAGGTCAGGAACTCGAAGAAGTTCGCACTGTCTTCGGTGTCGGAGTGCCAGCCGATCAGCTGCATGTCAGCGGCGCACTTGTCAAACTCCGGCCAGTACTGGGCCACCGGCATGGTCTTCAGATCCACCTTGATGTTGATCTTGGACAGCATGGCGGAGACGGCCTGGGCAATCTTGACGTCGTTGACGTAGCGGGCAGCCGGGGAGATGAAGCTCATCTTGAAGCCCTTCTCGTAACCGGCTTCCTTCATCAGCTCCTTGGCCTTGGCCAGATCATACTGGGGCTTGAGCGCCTCGTTGTAGCCTGCGTAGCCTTTCGGGCTCAGCTGGCCGGCCGGGGTACCGAAGCCCTTGTTGATCTTGTCGACGATGCCCACCTGGTTGATGGCGTAGTTGATCGCCTGACGCACGCGCTTGTCTTTCAGCGCCGGGTTGGTGTTCTGGTTCAGCTCGATGATGATGGCACGGGTACCGGACAGGGTGACCAGCTGGGAATCCTTGCCGTTCTTCACGCGCTCCAGATCGTTCGGGGCAACCGGGTAGATCATGTCCACGTCGCCGCCCAGCAGGGCTGCAACACGGGTGGCGTCTTCCTTGATCGGTACCACGGTCAGGTTTTCGACGTTGCCCTTGGAGGCCTTGTCCCAGTAGTTGGCGTTGCGCACGTATTCCAGCTTCACGCCCTGCTCGCGGAACTTGACGCTGAACGGACCGGTACCGGAGACATTGGTGGAGGCGAAGGAGTCACCGTTCTTCACGATCTCGGCCTTGTCCTTGCCCGCCTCGGTCTTGCCGCTATAGAACTTGGAGTCCATCGGGAAGATGTAGGTGACGGTCTGCAGCACCAGCGGGAACGGCTTGGCGGTGACGAGATCCACGGTGAAATCATCCACCTTCTTGGCTTCGGCGATGGGGTCGAAGATCGCCTTGAAGTCCGGGGAGGCCTTCAGACGGTTGACGGTCCATACCACGTCATCGGCGGTGAAGTCGTTGCCGGAGTGGAACTTCACACCCTTGCGCAGGTGGAAACGGACGGTCTTGTCGTCGATGCGCTCATACTTCTCGGCCAGACGCGGCTCGAACTGCAGATCCTGGGTGTAACGCATCAGGGGGTCGAACACCAGGTGAGACATCTCCAGGGTCTGACCGGAGAGCTGCTCCTGCGGGTCCAGAGAGGTGGCGTCGGACGCGACGGCGACCTTGATGTCGGCAGCAGAAACGTTGAACGCGAGACCAGCGGCGAACAGCGCCATGGCGATCTTGGATAATCCTTTCTTCATGTCTTTCTCCATGCTTTTGGCTTTTTATTGACAGACAAACCGGCGAACCGGTGCTTTCCTAGCTTGCGATTTCCAGCCCCTCGCGGGACATTCCCTTGAATTCCGGCATGAGGGAGATCAGCTTGCGGCTGTACTCATGCTCGGCATTGGTGAACAGTTTCTCGGTCTCGGCCACTTCCACCAGATGACCGTGCTGCATCACACCGATGCGGTCGCACATCTGACGGATGACCGGCAGATCGTGACTGATGAACAGCATGGTGAGCCCAAGCTCCTGTTGCAAGTCTTTGAGCAGGTTGAGGATCTGGGCCTGCACCGAGACATCCAGCGCCGAGGTGGGCTCGTCGCAGATGAGGAAGCGCGGGCGGGTCGCCAGGGCGCGGGCAATGGAGATGCGCTGGCGCTGGCCACCGGAGAACTCGTGGGGATACTTGACCCCGGCGCCGCGGCCCAGGCCCACGTGATCCAGCAGGTCCCCGACGATCTGCTCTATCTGCCGCTCGCTCTCGGCGAGGCGGTGGAAGCGGATCGGCTCGGCGATGATGTCACGCACCTTCATGCGCGGGTTCATCGAAGAGTACGGGTTCTGGAACACCATCTGCATCTGGCGGCGCAGGGGGCGACGCTCGTGCTCCCCTTTCAGGGCGGTGAGATCGATCCCCTCGAAGACAATCTTGCCGGTATCAGGCGGATAGAGCCCGGTGATGGCACGGGCGATGGTGGATTTGCCGGAGCCCGACTCCCCCACCAGGCCGAAGGTCTCACCCTCGAAGATTTCGAAGCTGATGTTGTTGCAGGCGCGCACGTACTGGCGGCGGCTCGGGAAGATGGAATCCTTGGTGACGAACTTCAGATCCACGTTCTCCACCCGCAGCAGCGCACCTTCATAGGTGCGCTCGTCCTGACTCTGGCCGAGCCAGTGGGTCTTGAGATCGATGCTGGTATCCGCCGCACCGGCATCCTCGATATAGGAGACCAGGGGGAAGCGCACCAGCTTCACATCCGAGCGGGGCACCGCCGAGATGAGGCTGCGGGTATAGGGGTGATTGGGGCGGCCCAGCACCTGTTCGGTGGTGCCGAACTCCACCAGATCGCCGCGGTACATCACCGCCACCTTGTCGGTGACGTTGGAGACCACACCCATGTCATGGGTCACCAGCATGCAGCCTACCTGGCGCTCTTTGCACAGGTTGCGGATGAGCTGGAGGATCTGATCCTGGATGGAGACGTCCAGCGCCGTGGTCGGCTCATCGGCGATGATGAGCTCGGGATCCCCGGAGAGGGCGATGGCGATCACCACCCGCTGGCGCATGCCACCGGAGAACTGGTGAGGATACTGCTTGATGCGCACGTCCGGGTTCGGGATCCCCACCGCCCCCATCAGCTCGAGGGCCTTGGCAAAGGCCGCCTCGCGGGACAGGTCGGTGTTGGCGAGGATGGTCTCCACCAGCTGCTGCTCCACGGTGAACAGCGGATTGAGGGAGGTCATGGGATCCTGGAAGATGAAACCGATGCGCGAGCCACGAATGGCCCGCATCTCGTTCTGGCTCTTGCCGGAGATGAGCTCGCCGTTGAGGTAGATGTCACCACGGGCGATGCGACCGGGCGGGCTCAACAGATCGATGACGGCGTTGCCGATAGTGGATTTGCCAGCGCCGGACTCACCGACGACGCCGACGATCTCGCCCTTTTCAACAGAAAAAGAGAGATCCTTGACCGCGGCAAGCACCCCGTAGCGGGAGGGGTACTCGATCCGCAAGTTTTTGACTTCAAGCAAGGACATGGTTACCTCTGCGGGGGACATCCGTCCCAAATAATTCGTCCGTAAATCAGCCGCAGATGCTGGTTGTGCCTTGGTACTGCTCGAGAGCCGTTGTTGTGTAATTAACGCTCAATCCATGAGGCAGCCAAACCAGCGATCCGGGCGGGTTTTTTGCATTTTTTTGGAATAACCCGCGAGTAAGTTAGTCGGTTTGCCCGCGGGTGTAAATGATCCAGTTATACAATTTCGCAATACTTTGCCCAGAGAATGCCGACACCCTGGGGTTAAAATGTCGATAAAAGTCACATTACCAGAGATTACGCTGGCAATGCGAGACCATCAACCAATTATGTTTCAACAAAATAGCAACAAACCATCTTATTCACTATCAGCATTATGCTGGCCAGCCTCGAATGAGTAGTGAATATTTATGTGAAATGATTTTTTGACGGCAGCATATCCGGAGTAAGGAAAAATAGGCAGAGCTAAATAGGGACAATGCAGAAGGATCAACCTGGGCCACAGGCCCGCCGGCACGGCAAGCCGGGAGGGATTGCATACAAAAAAACGCAGGCCCCTCAGGGCATGCGTGTGCGGTATATCCGGCCTCTTTGCAAGAGGAGAGGAGTGAAAAACAGCGAGAGGGCGTTCGGGAGCCACCTCCCCTCACCAGTGGGCAAGCAGTTGCATGCAGGCCAGGGCGAACAGGCCGGCAATGAGATCGTCCAGCATGATGCCAAGCCCGCCGTGAATGCGGCGATCGAACCAGGAGATGGGCCAGGGCTTGAGCACGTCGAACAGGCGAAACAGCACGAAGCCCGCCAGCACCCACTCCCAGCCGGCCGGGGCCGCAATCATGGTGACCCCGAATCCGATGACCTCGTCCCAGACGATAGCCCCGTGATCCGGCATCCCGATGGCGTCGGTGGCGCTCTGGCAGATGCGGATGCCCGCCACGAAACCCACCACCAGCAGGGCGATGAACCAGGAGGTCGGCAGCCCGCTCACCAAGAGATAGAGCGGGATGGCTGCCAGGGTCCCCATGGTGCCCGGCGCCTTGGGGGAGAGGCCGGAGCCAAACCCCACCGCCAGAAAGTGGAGCGGGTTTTTAAGGTTCAGCCGCGTCAGCTCGGGCTTTATCTTGAAAGACATCATGCGAAGTGATCCCAGCCCTTGAGGTGCAGTTCGACGGATTGTTCGTCCTGCAGGTAGTCGATGCCAGGCTCCCCGGCCAGGATGCGACCGATGCGGGTGAACTTCACGCCACAATTGGCCAGCGCCGTGTCCAGGGCGCCGTGATGCTCCTGGGGCACGGTGAAGCAGAGCTCGTAGTCGTCGCCCCCGGCCAGGGCCAGCTGCCAGGCATCCATGGCCGGCACCGCATCCTGCAACACGGGGGAGAGGGGCAGCAGATTGAGATCGATCTGGGCCCGCACACCGGACGCCTTGAGGATGTGGCCGAGATCGGACGCCAGGCCGTCTGAGAGATCCAGGGCGCTGCTGGCCAGCCCGCGCAGGGCCTGACCGGCCAGGATGCGGGGATGGGGATGGTCGAGGCGCGGCAACACGGCCGCCAGCTGGTTCTCGTTGAGGGTGCGCTTGCCCAGCAGGTGGGAGAGCGCCAGGGCGGCATCTCCCAGGGTACCGGTCACGTAGACCCCGTCACCGGCCTTGGCGCCGCTGCGCATCAGGGCGCGACCTGCCGGGACAGATCCTTTCACCGAGACGGTGATGGAGAGGGGCCCGCGGGTCATGTCTCCCCCCACCAGCGCCACGTTGTAGTACTCGGCGAGCTCGAGGAACCCTTCGGCGAAACCGGCGACCCAGCGCTCGTTGATGGCGGGCAGGGTCAGGGCCAGGGAGACCCAGCGCGGCTCGGCACCCATGGCGGCCAGATCGGAGAGATTGACCGCCAGCGCCTTGTAGCCGAGATCCACCGGATCCATGTCGGGGAAGAAGTGCACGCCGCTCACCAGGGTGTCCGTGCTCACCGCCAACTGGGCGTCGGGGGGCAGGGTCAGCAGGGCACAGTCATCTCCAGGGCCCATCACCACGTCCTTGCGGGCGTGGGGGACCTTGAAGTACTTCTCAATCAGCTCAAATTCACCCATACAGTAAAAAGCCAGCAATAAGCTGGCTCCTCTCTTAATTGCTGACGGACAGCAGGATCAGCGCTTGGGCAGCGTCTTGATCACCTTGTCCAGGACGCCGTTGACAAACTTGTGGCTGTCATCGGCGGCGAAGGCTTTGGCCAGCTCGATCGCTTCGTTGATCACCACGCGCGGCGGCACATCTTCACGACGGGTCAGCTCGTAGGTCGCCAGACGCAGGATCGCCTTGTCCACCATGTCCACTTCTTCCAGCGGACGGGAGAGGAAAGGCGCGAACACCTTGTCCAGCTCGTTGCAGTGGACCGCTACCCCGAACAGCAGATCGCGGAAATAGTTCAGGTCCACACCCTTGGTGTCCTGATCGATCTTGAACTGCTCTTCGATGTCGCCCACGTTGGCCTGGGTCATCTGCCACTGGTAGATGGCCTGGGTGGCGCAATGGCGGGCCTTACGGCGCTCGGACGGTTTCAATGCATTTCTCCTCGTTACACGTCCAGTTGTTTCAGGACGTTGATCATTTCGAGCGCGCTCAGTGCAGCCTCTGCACCCTTGTTACCCGCCTTGGTACCGGCGCGTTCGATGGCTTGTTCAATGTTTTCGGTGGTCAGCACGCCGAAGGCAACGGGAATGTCGTATTCCATCATTACCTGGGCCAGACCCTTGCCGTTCTCGCTCGCTACCAGTTCGAAGTGGTAGGTACCGCCGCGGATGACGGTGCCGAGTGCGACGATGGCGTCGTATTGACCGCTCTTGGCCAGCTTCTTGGCCGCCAGGGGAATTTCGACGGCCCCCGGTACGCGCACCAGGGTCAGATTGCTCTCCTGGACCTGACCTTGACGCTTCAGCACGTCCAGCGCGCCGTTCACCAGGCTGTCATTGATGAAGCTGTTGAAACGGGCAACGACAATAGCAACACGCGCCTCGGGAGCGGCGATATTTCCTTCGATAATCTTCATTGGAAATCCTGTCTCTGTGCAATCAATTAGGGGCCGGGCTCAAAAGTGCACGCATTCTAGCACAACAGAGCCGCGACAAAAAACCATGGCCGCAACGGGCGGCCATGGTGATGAATTCAACCGTACGCAGCGCTTACTCGCCGACGTACTCCACCACTTCCAGACCAAAGCCACCGAGGGCATGGTACTTCTTGGGGGAGCTCAACAAGCGCATCTTGCCGACCCCCAGCGCCTTGAGGATCTGGGAGCCGACGCCGACCCGGCGCGAGGTGCCCTGCCACTTGGCCCCTTCCGGTGCCAGCCCCTTGTCGGCGGCTTCAAAACCCTTGACCCTGGCCAGCAGCTCGGCGCCATGGGCTTCCGCCCCCAGGATCACCAGCACCCCGCCCTCGTCGGCGATGCGGGCCATGGATTTGGGCAGCGGCCAGCTGCGGGCGCTGTGGCGGTCGGTGAGCAGCAGATCGCTCAGCACGTCGTGCAGGTGCACCCGTACCAGGGTCGGCTGGTCGGCCTTCACGTCCCCTTTCTTCAGGGCGAAGTGCACCTGGTTGTCGATGGTGTCGCGGAAGGTGACGAGGTCGAACTCGCCGTATTCGGTGGGCAACTTGCACTCGGCCACCTTCTCTACCGTGGTCTCGTGCTGGTTGCGGTATTCGATAAGGTCGGCAATGGTGCCGAGCTTGATGCCGTGCTCCTCGGCGAAGATCTCGAGATCCGGGCGCCGGGCCATGGTGCCGTCTTCGTTGAGGATCTCGACGATGACGGAGGCAGGCTCGAAGCCGGCCAGCCGTGCCAGATCGCAGCCCGCTTCGGTGTGGCCGGCGCGGGTCAGCACACCGCCATCCTGCGCCATCAGCGGGAAGATGTGGCCGGGCTGCACCAGATCGGCGGCCTTGGCATGGGGCGCCACCGCGGCCTGCACGGTGACGGCGCGGTCGGCGGCGGAGATGCCGGTGGTCACCCCTTCCGCCGCCTCGATGGAGACGGTGAAGGCGGTGGAGAACTGGGCATTGTTGCGATCGACCATCAGCGGCAGCGCCAGCTGCTTGCAGCGATCCCGGGTCAGGGTCAGGCAGATGAGGCCACGACCGTAGCGCGCCATGAAGTTGATGTCTTCCGGGCGGACACAGGAGGCGGCCATGATCAGGTCCCCTTCGTTCTCCCTGTCTTCGTCATCCATCAGGATCACCATCTTGCCAGCCTTGATATCGGCAATGATTTCCTGGGTCGTGCTCAGCGCCATGGGCTACTCCATCAACATGCTTGGGGATTGAGCCAGTCGGCTCGACTTGATACTGCGTATTGTGCTCTAGATGGGGGCACGCGGCCCCGTTTCAATCCGCGCGGGATCACAGAACCGCGTTTTCCCGTCAAAACGGCTCACAAGAATCCGGACTGGGCCAGCTTCTCCAGGGTCAGGGTAGAAGCACTGCTCTGCTCGCGCTTGCCCGTCATCAGCCGCTCCAGATAGCGGGCTATCTGGTCCACCTCGAGATTGACCCGGTAGCCGGGTTTCCAGCGGGCGATGGTGGTCTCCTGGGCGGTGTGGGGCACGATGGTCAGCCGGAACAGATCCCCCTGCACGGCGTTGACGGTGAGGCTGATGCCATCCACCGCAATCGACCCCTTCTCGGCGATGTAGCGGGAGAGTTCCCCCGGCGCCTTGATCCAGTATTCGATGGCGCGGCCGCTGGACGATTTGCTCTTCACCTCGCCGATACCGTCCACGTGGCCGGAGACCAGGTGGCCGCCGAGGCGGGAGGTGGGCATCAACGCCTTCTCGAGGTTGACCGGATCCCCCACCTTGGCGGCAGAAAAACCGGTGCGGGAGAGGGTTTCCAGGGAGACGTCGGCGGTGTAGCTGTGATCCCCAAGCGCCACCACGGTGAGACAGACGCCGTTGGTGGCGATGGAGTCGCCCAGCTTGACGTCACTGAAGCCCAGGGTCGGCGCGTGCACGGTGAGGGCCATGTCCTCCCCCTGGCGACGCAGCTCGGCCAGGGTTCCCACCGCTTCGATAATTCCGGTAAACATGCAGATCACCTTGCTGATGACGGGGGCGATGGATGCCCCCGTGAACATTGAAAAATCAGGCTATTTTCGCAGTGATGCGAATATCCTGGCCAAGCATGCGCACATCCTTGAGGTTGAGTTTGGGAGCCTGGAACAGCCGGGTCAGCCCCGGCAGATGGAACAGGCCGCGCCCCTCATCCCCCATCAGTTTGGGCGCCTGATAGAGCACCAGCTCGTCCACCAGCCCCTTCTCCAGCAGGGCGCCGCACAGCCGCGGCCCCGCCTCCACCAGTACCGAGTTGACGTTCTGTTTGGCCAGCAGCATGAAGAGGCTGACCAGATCCAGCTTGCCATCCAGCAGCGGCACCTCCAGCTGCTGCACCCAGGCGGGCCACTCACCGGATGCCTTGTGGCGGGCCAGCAATACCGGGCTCTCGCTCTGGAACAGGGGCAGATCCGGGGTGAGCCGGTTTTGCGAATCCACGATGACCCGCAGTGGCTGGCGCAGGGTCTCTTTGGGATAGACCGCCTTGACCGAGGGGGGCAGCTCGTCCCAGCGCACGGTGAGGGAGGCGCCATCTGCCAGCACGGTCTCGGCGCTGGAGAGGACCGCATCGTGACGGGCCCGCAGCCGCTGCACGTCCCGGCGCGCCTCCGCAGAGGTGATCCACTGGCTCTCGCCACTCGCCATGGCGGTGCGACCATCCAGGCTCGCCCCCAGCTTGACCGTCACCAGCGGAAACGCGGTGCGCATCCGCTTGAAGAAACCGGGATTGAGGGCCTCGGCTTCTGCGGCCAGCAGGCCGAAATCGGTCTTGATCCCCGCCTCAGAGAGCATCCGCAGGCCACGCCCGCCCACCTGGGGATTGGGATCCACCATGGCGGCGACCACCCGGGTCACCCCGGCCTTGATGAGCGCCTCGGCGCAGGGCGGCGTGCGACCATGATGGGAGCAGGGCTCCAGGGTCACATAGGCGGTGGCACCGCGGGCCTCTTCCCCTGCCGCGTGCAGAGCATAGACCTCGGCATGGGGCTCACCGGCCCGCTTGTGCCAGCCCTCCCCCACCACCACGCCGGCCTTCACCAGCACGGCGCCGACGCAGGGGTTGGGGGCCGTGGTGTAACGGCCGCGCCGGGCCAGTTCGAGGGCCCGGCTCATCCATTGGTAATCGTCTTGACTAAACATCCGGGCTCCTGTGTCCAGCAACCTGTCCCCGGTGGCACGGCCATCCGATGGGACAAGAAAATAGGGTGTACGCGCTTGCCGCACGCCTTCTCGGGCAGATCGGCCATGGCATCTGACGCCATGGCGACGGGCACACACATCGCAGGATGCGGCCGCACGCCCTCATACTTTTTCACCAGTGCAACGATGCGCTATCTAGATGTCTCACTGGTGTGACAACTGGCGCTGCCGCAACGGCAGGCCCTCTCTTATTCACATAGGGAGCCGCAGGCCGGCGTTACTTCTCCAGCTTGGCGATCTCTTCCCCGAATTCGCGAATGTCTTCAAAGCTGCGGTAGACGGAGGCAAAGCGGATGTAGGCCACCTTGTCCAGGCTCTTGAGCTCATCCATCACCAGATTGCCCACCAATTGGGAGGCCACCTCCCGCTCACCGGTGGCCCGCAGGCGGGACTTGATGTGGTTGACCGCCTTCTCGATGGCCTCCATGCTCACCGGCCGCTTCTCCAGCGCCCGCAGAATGCCGGCCCGCAGTTTGTCTTCGTTGAAGGGCTCGCGGGAGCCGTTGGACTTGATGACGCGGGGCATGACCAGTTCGGCCATTTCGAAGGTGGTAAAACGCTCGTGACAGAGCAGGCATTCGCGACGGCGGCGCACCTGATGGCCCTCGGCCACCAGACGGGAATCGATCACCTTGGTATCAACGGCACTACAGAAAGGGCAATGCATCTGACCTCCGGCGTGGATGAAAATGGGCGCGGGCCCCGGGGGCTGGCGCTAGGCCGGCCAGTGTAACACGGCCATCCAGAACCGGTAAAAGCCCATGAAAACAAGGGACAACCAGCCAGACCTTCGGGCAGGACTCAGTCGTCATAGGGCAACGCCTCGGGGTCGCAATCCTGGTAATCGGGGGCAGGATCCGCCGCGAACCGGCGAGCAGCCACATGGCTGTGACCCAGCATCAGCGCCTTGCCCACCCGGTGCATGCCATCCATCACCCGACCGGCGCTGTCCAGCAGGATGGGATAGGCGAGATCCGCCGCCATCATGAGCTGGCAATGCGCCACCACGCTGCGCACCGTGGGCGTGGCGTCGCCATGGCCGTACCAGTGGTCGCGGTCAAGCTCGGCAATCTCGCCGAGTGCCACCGCCTGCACCGGCAGGTTGCGGCTCAGCCGGATCAAGCGGCGCACATCCCAGGCCAGCAGTCCCTGTTCGCTGGCGCGAAAGTGGTACAGGGCGCGAACCGTCTGCCGCAGTGACGCCTCCAGCACGTCCTCTTCCATGTCATCGCACATGATCACCTCTGTCTCATCTTGCCAGACGCTGCAAAAAACAATGCCACCCGAGGGTGGCATTGGTCTTCAACCTGAAGGTCAGGCTGATTATGCGTAGACCGGGAAGCGGCGGCAGATGTCCAGCACCTTCTCGCGCACAGTCGCCAGCACTTCTTCATTGTCGTGGCTGTCCAGCACGTCGCAGATCCAGTTGGCCAACTGAATGGACTCGGCTTCCTTGAAGCCGCGGCGGGTAATGGCCGGGGTGCCGATACGCACGCCGGAGGTCACGAACGGGGAACGCGGGTCGTTCGGTACGGAGTTCTTGTTGACGGTGATGTTGGCTTTGCCGAGGGCTGCGTCAGCATCTTTGCCGGTCAGCTCGCGACCGATCAGGTCAACCAGCATCAGATGGTTGTCGGTACCGCCGGAGACGATCTTGTAGCCGCGCTCGATAAAGGTCGCCGCCATGGCCTTGGCGTTCTTCACGACCTGGGCCTGGTAGGTCTTGAACTCGGGCTCCAGCGCTTCCTTGAAGGCCACGGCCTTGCCGGCG
Organism: Aeromonas sp. QDB68; assembly: GCF_027707405.1. Lineage (NCBI taxonomy): Bacteria > Pseudomonadati > Pseudomonadota > Gammaproteobacteria > Aeromonadales > Aeromonadaceae > Aeromonas > Aeromonas sp. QDB68. Next base: position 117,749 of record NZ_JAPCIQ010000002.1, read on the forward strand.
ATGACGTGCATCAGCGGGCCGCCCTGACCACCCGGGAAGACGGCGGAGTTCAGCTTCTTGTACAGATCTTCGTCGTCGGCGGCGGAGAGGATCAGACCACCGCGCGGACCGGCCAGGGTCTTGTGGGTGGTGGAGGTGACCACGTGAGCGTGGGGCACCGGGTTCGGGTAGACGCCGGCGGCAATCAGACCGGCCACGTGGGCCATGTCCACGAACAGGTAAGCACCGATCTTGTCGGCGATTTCGCGCATGCGGGCCCAGTCGACGATGCCGGAGTAGGCGGAGAAGCCGCCGATCATCATCTTCGGCTTGTGCTCAACGGCCAGGCGCTCCATCTCGTCGTAGTCGATCTTGCCGGACTCGTCGATGCCGTAGGGGATGATGTTGTACAGCTTGCCGGAGAAGTTGACGGGGGAGCCGTGGGTCAGGTGACCGCCGTGGGCCAGGTTCATGCCGAGCACGGTGTCGCCCGGTTGCAGCAGGGCCATGTAGACGGCGCTGTTGGCCTGAGAGCCGGAGTGCGGCTGCACGTTGGCGTAGGTGGCACCGAACAGCTCTTTGGCGCGCTCGATGGCCAGGGTTTCAACCACATCCACATACTCGCAACCGCCGTAGTAACGCTTGGCCGGGTAGCCTTCGGCGTACTTGTTGGTCAACTGGGAGCCCTGGGCTTCCATGACGCGGGGGCTGGTGTAGTTCTCGGACGCAATCAGCTCGATGTGCTCTTCCTGACGACGGGTCTCGTCTGTGATGGCCTGCCACAGCTCTGGATCATAGCCGGCGATGGTCATGTCACGTTTCAACATCCGTTTATCTCCTGAAAATCGTTTGCGCGATAGGTGAAGTGGGCCCGCGCATTGTAACGTGAGCTGGATCAAAGAGACAGTCCAACCACCCAAAAAATTGTTTATAAAATGTAAAATACGTCGCAAATTTCGAATCCCGCCCCCTGGCTTCGCTCATCCCCCCGGCCTCCCCACACCAGCAATCCGGCTCCAGCCATCGTCCCCGCTTCCCGGGCAAGGCGATGAAAACCAGAGCCAGATCATGGATATAGCATTTACTAACAGATAACATCTTTAGGCCATGGGACATCTGCACGAGCGGGTGTCGCTCCCTGCCATCCCGGAACACAAGGGGAAACGCCATGATGGATCATCTGATGCTGTTCGTGATTGTCGCGGTCTTCGCTCTCTTCTACTGGGTCTACTACACCGCCAGCCGCAAGGGTGCCTGCACCGCCAACTGGGAGACACTTCCCACACGGGAGCAGTACCTGGCGGCCCATCCCGGCGCCGCCGACGGGGATCTCATTTTCTGCATCCATTGCGGTCATCATCAGCAGCGGGAGGTCGGCCTGGTGCACCAGATGGATTACCGCCGCCAGCACATCTGCCCCCGTTGCAAGCAGGTGCTCTATCGCGTCGAGGAGTAGGTCGGCCTCCTCGTCGCCCACGGTGATCCCGCGAATGCGACCCCCTCGCCTGGCGCTATCCGGCCAAAAGGCCCCATGAGTTTCCTTTATTTTTAAAGTCGTTAGAATCGGGGGCCATCAAGGCTCCCGATTGTCATCCACGGAGGAAAAATGCAGGAATTCATGGCGACCAGCGAACGCCGGGCCGAGCTTTACTGGTGGTTTTCCACCCTGTTTGCTGCCGAACTCAGTGATGCACAGATCGCTGAATACGACACCTATGACGTGCGCAGCTTCTTGAAGAGCCTCTCCACTCTCGATCCCATGCGCGAAGCCGTGGCTGAGCTCAACGACGCCATCGCCCGATTGCTGGTGCGCCCCGAGCGCCAGACGGCCCTGGCCGCCGACTTCGCCGGCCTGTTCCTGAGCGCTCCCGAGCAGGGTGCCCTGCCCTACGAATCCCTCTACCGGGGCGAAGGCAAGCAGCTGATGCAGGCCCCCATGACCGAGATGCAGGCACGCCTCGCTCGCCTCGGCATCAATGTCAGCGACAAGTACAATGAGCCTGCCGATCATCTGGCCATCGAGCTGGATCTGATGGGCAGCCTCATCATCCGCGCCGCCGAGTCGACCACCGCCGACCAGCGCGAGGCGTGGCTTGGCGAGCAGGAGTCCCTGCTGCACGGTCACCTGCTGGGCTGGTTCGAGCGCTTCGAGCAGGCCTGCCGGGCCGCCGACACGTTTGGCTTCTACGGTGCCAGTGCCCGCCTGCTGGGGGTGTTCCTCAAGATGGACGCCAACTACCTCTCCCTGGTCAAACCGGCACCGTCCGCCGACTGAGCCCGGCATGAAGACAGCCCTGCTTCTTATCGCATGCTGGCTGCTGGCCCTGATCCCGCTGGATCAGGGTCTCACTCCCCTCGTGACGCTGCTGTTCAACCCGGACCGCGCGCTCTACGGCACCGCCCAGCTCACCGGCTTTGCCGGCATCCTGCTGACCCTCTACCTCGCCAATCTCGGGGTGGAAGTGGTGCTGCGTCGCCGCTTCCAGATAGCGGGCATGCTGGCCCTGCTCGCCGCCTGGACAGATTTCATCAACAGCAGCGGCACCGAGAGCCACTGGCTGGTGCTCTACGCCATGGCGTTGCCGTTTCATCTGGTGGGCTGGCTGGTATTTGTTCGCGGGATCCAGGCGTTTGGCCGCCAGAAAGGCTGACATCTCGTTGATTTCACACCCTTCTCACACTTTCTTTCTCTCCTGACACTTCCTGCCATACTGACACAGTCGTCCAAATGACAAAGCAATCAATTCAGGAGCCTCCATGGAAAAAGTGCTACCCGAATCGGTTCCGACACGGCATTTGTCAGGCCCGCTCTCTCCCTACGAGTTGCAACAACTGTTCGCCCAGGCGCCCGTCGGGATTGGAGTCTTCGATCACGAATTCAGGTGCCGCGACGTCAACGGACGCTTTGCCGAACTGACCGGCCTCGCGCGGGCAGAGCACCCGGGCAAGACGCTGTTCGACATTGTCCCTGCCCAGACTCCCCAGCTGCTCCCGCTGTTTCAACAACTGCGACAAGGGGCCCCCCGATGCGCATTTGAGGTGGAGACGGTCGGTCTCTCCCGCGCGGCCTCCCCCGCACGCTGGCAAGTGAGCGTCAGCTCCGTGCTGGATGAGGACGGCTCCTTCAGCGGCATCTTCCTCGTGATGAGGGAATCCGCGCAGACAGGCCCCCACCTCGACGCACCCGCGTCACCCGGCCTGCAGGAGATGACCCACCGCCATGCACTGCGTCTCTATCAGGCCGAAGCCCGCTTGCAGCACCTCTCCTATTACGATCCCCTCACCGATCTCGGCAATCGCCATCTGCTGCAAGAGCGCCTCACCCTGGAGATAGAGACGGCCAGGGTGAACCACCACGTCCTGGCGCTGCTGTTCATCGATCTCGACGGCTTCAAGCTCATCAACGACAACCTGGGGCACAGTGCCGGCGATCTGCTGCTCAAGCTGTCGGCAGACCGCATTCGCCACTGTCTGCGCCCCGGAGACATCGCCATCCGGCTGGGGGCAGACGAATTTCTGGTGTTGCTGCCCGCCATCAGGGAGACCCAGGATCTGCTGGGTCTCATCGAGGGGTTGCAACGCAGGCTGCACGATCCCGCCGACATCGGCCAGGAGCGGGTGAGGCTCTCCGCCAGCATCGGCGTCTCCCTCTATCCGGAGCATGGCCAGACCCCGGACAGCCTCATCAGCGCGGCGGACAACGCCATGCATGAAGCCAAGCGCCGTGGCCGCAACGGCTATCTGTTCCACTCCCCCGACATCACGGCACAGACCAGGGAGCGGATGCTGCTGGAGCAGGGACTGCTCAAGGCCATTGAGCAGCAACAGTTCCGCCTGCTCTACCAACCCATGACGGATCTGGCGGATGGTCATCTCAGCGGCCTGGAGGCCCTGATCCGCTGGCAGCATCCCAGCCTTGGCATGATATCCCCGGACCGTTTCATTCCGGTGGCAGAGGAGTGCGGTCTCATCGAACCGCTGGGCGAATGGGTGATGCGCACCGCCTGCCGGCAAGGGCAGCAGTGGCTGGCCGAAGAGCTCGCCGTGCCCAGGCTCTCGGTCAATGTGTCGGTCAGGGAGATGCGCTCCCACGACTACGTGGAGCGGGTGACAGCCATTCTGGCCGAGACCTGTTTTCCTGCCGAGCGGCTGGAGATCGAGGTGACCGAGAGCATCATCCAGAGCGTGGATCACAGTCTGCGGCTCTTCACCCGCCTCAAGGCGCTGGGGGTACAGATCGCCATCGACGACTTCGGCACCGGTTTCTCTTCCCTGAGCCTGCTCAGGAGCCTGCCCATCGATCGCATCAAGATAGACAGGGCCTTCGTCCAGGCGTTGCCCGACGACAAGCACAGCCGCGAGCTGTGCCGTACCATAGTCCAGCTGGCCACCTCCCTCGGCATGGCCGTTACGGCGGAAGGGATAGAAACCCAGCCCCAGCGCCAGTTCCTGCAATCCCTGCGTTGCGAAGAGGGACAGGGCTACCTGTTCAGCCATCCCCTGCCAGAACCCAGCCTGCCTCCCCTGCTCCCCCTCCGCCATTGAGCCTTGGCCGCGCCACCACGAAAGCAAAGAAGGGAGCCCATGGCTCCCTTCTTTGCCCTCAACGTGTCCTCTCACCTGCTAACTTCGTCGCTATCCAAAAGTCTAATTGCCCTCGGGAACCAAAGGTATAAGTTGTTACTCAATCATTAAGAAAATGTATTCACAGGAGTGAGAGATGAGCGAGAGCAAGGTCTACCCGGTCAAGGCCCACATCGGCAACGGCGCCCTGCTGGACAAGGAAGGTTATGAAGCCATGTATCAAGCGTCGGTGCAGGATCCGGACGCCTTCTGGGGGGAGCAGGGCAAGATCCTTGACTGGATGACCCCCTACACCCGCGTCAAGAACACCTCCTACGATCCGGGCCACGTCTCCATCAAGTGGTATGAGGATGGTCTGCTCAACGTCTCGGCCAACTGCCTGGATCGTCATCTGAGCGAGCGCGGCGACAAGGTCGCCATCATCTGGGAAGGGGACAACCCAGCTGAAGATCGCAAGATCACCTATCGCGAACTGCACGCCGAAGTGTGCAAGTTTGCCAACGTGCTCAAAGCCCAGGGGGTCAAGCGTGGCCACATGGTCTGCCTTTATATGCCCATGGTGCCGGAGGCGGCCATCGCAATGCTGGCCTGTACCCGCATCGGGGCCGTGCACAGCATCGTCTTCGGCGGCTTCTCGCCGGAGGCGCTCTCGGGCCGCATCATCGACTCCGGCGCCTCCGTCGTCATCACCGCCGATGAGGGGTTGCGAGGCGGTCGCCCCATCCCCCTCAAGAAGAACGTGGATGAGGCCCTTACCCACCCGGATACCAAGGTCAGCAAGGTGATCGTCCTCAAGCGCACCGGTGGCAACGTGGCCTGGCACGAGCACAGAGACATCTGGTGGCATGATGCGGTCAATGCCGCCAGCCCGGATTGTCCGCCCGAAGCCATGGGCGCCGAAGATCCCCTGTTCGTGCTCTACACCTCCGGCTCCACCGGCAAACCCAAGGGTGTGCTGCACACCACGGGCGGCTATCTGGTCTATGCCGCCCTCACCTTCAAATACGTGTTCGACTACCACGAAGAGGACATCTACTGGTGTACCGCCGACGTGGGTTGGGTCACCGGTCACTCCTATCTGGTCTACGGGCCGCTGGCCAACGGCGCCACCACCGTCATGTTCGAAGGGGTGCCCAACTACCCGGCCACCAACCGCATGAGTCAGGTGGTGGACAAACACCAGGTCACCATCCTCTATACCGCCCCCACCGCCATTCGCGCACTGATGGCCAAGGGCAAGGAGGCTGTCGAAGGCACTTCCCGCACCAGCCTGCGCATCATGGGGTCGGTGGGTGAACCCATCAACCCGGAAGCCTGGGAGTGGTACTACCGCACCATCGGCGACGAGCGCTGCCCCATCGTCGACACCTGGTGGCAGACCGAAACCGGCGGCATCCTCATCACTCCGCTGCCCGGCGTCACCGCGCTCAAGCCCGGCTCGGCCACCCGTCCCTTCTTCGGAGTACAGCCTGCTCTGGTGGACAACCTGGGTGAGCCGCTGGAGGGCGCCACCGAGGGCAACCTGGTGATCACCGACTCCTGGCCCGGCCAGATGCGTACCGTGTTCGGCGATCACGAGCGCTTCGAGCAGACCTACTTCTCCACCTTCCCGGGTCGCTACTTCACCGGCGACGGTGCCCGTCGCGACGAGGACGGCTACTACTGGATCACCGGCCGGGTGGATGATGTACTCAACGTCTCCGGCCACCGCATGGGCACCGCCGAAATCGAGTCCGCTCTGGTGGCCCATCCGAAGATCGCCGAAGCGGCGGTGGTGGGTGTTCCCCACGAGATCAAGGGACAGGGCATCTACGCCTATGTCACCCTGATCGCCGGGGAAGAGCCGAGCCGCGAGCTGCACAAGGAAGTGAAGGAGTGGGTGCGCAAGGAGATTGGCGCCATCGCGACCCCGGACGTGATCCACTGGGCCGAAGGGCTGCCCAAGACCCGATCCGGCAAGATCATGCGGCGTATCTTGCGCAAGATCGCCACCGGCGAAACCGACAGCCTGGGGGATATCTCCACCCTGGCGGATCCGGGGGTCGTGGACAAGCTGATCCGCGAGAAGTCGGAAGCGGCGTGAGTCTCTTCCCCACGTCAACAGAGCCGGCCACGTGCCGGCTTTGTTGTCTTCGGGATCCAGACAAGGCAGAGTTCGGTGGCAAGCAGGGCTTGCGGGTAAATCAGGCCAATAAATAGCCAGATGTAGAGATTAGACCAGTAAAATGCTGCTAATTTTCACGAAATCAATATAATTGCGAAATCTGTGTGTCAGGGCACACCGATTTGTGCAAAAATTGGCTAGATTTTTGGTAGTCCAAAGATAGCTGATAGATAGCAGCATAATCATCGAGGATGTACTCAATATGTCGCAACATCACCGAATCCTCCTGCTTAACGGCCCCAATCTGAATCTGCTGGGCAAGCGGGAGCCGGGAATCTACGGCAGCAAGACGCTCGATGAGATCGTCGCCGATCTGACGCGCAGCGCCAGCGAACTCGGTGTCACCCTGGAACATCTGCAATCCAATGCCGAGCACGAGCTGATCGGCCGCATCCATCAGGCCATGGGCCAGGTGGATTTCATCATCATCAATCCCGCCGCCTTCACCCATACCAGCGTTGCCCTGCGCGATGCCCTGCTGGGTGTGGCCATCCCCTTTATCGAGGTTCACCTGTCAAACGTTCATGCCAGGGAGCCCTTCCGTCATCACTCCTATCTGTCTGATGTCGCCAAGGGGGTGATCTGCGGGTTGGGTGCCGATGGTTACCAATTCGCTTTAACCGCGGCCGTGCATCAGTTGCGCGCGGCTTGATAATCACTGATCAGATAAAGAAGAAAGAGAATGCTAATGGATATCCGCAAAATCAAGAAGCTGATTGAACTGGTTGAAGAGTCCGGCATCGCCGAGCTGGAAATCTCCGAAGGGGAAGAGTCCGTTCGCATCAGCCGTAATTTCTCCGGCCAGGTTAGCGTTGCCCCGCAGATGATCATGCCCCAGGCCGCAGCTCAGGTTGCCGCACCGGTTGCCGCTGCTCCGGCAGCAGCCGCTGCGCCTGCTGCCGATGCCGCCCCGAGCGGTCATCTGATGCGCTCCCCCATGGTGGGCTCCTTCTACCGCTCCTCCAGCCCGGAAGCCAAGGCGTTCGTGGAAGTCGGTCAGCACGTCAATGTCGGCGACACCCTGTGCATCGTCGAAGCCATGAAAATGATGAACCAAATCGAGTCTGACAAGGCCGGCGTGATCAAAGCGATCCTGGTTGAAAATGGTCAGGCCGTCGAGTTTGACGAGCCGCTGTTCATCATCGAATAAGGGAAAATGCCACCCATGTTGGACAAAGTAGTCATCGCCAACCGCGGTGAAATTGCCCTGCGGATCCTGCGCGCCTGCAAAGAGCTCGGGATCAAGACAGTGGCCGTTCACTCCACTGCCGATCGGGAGCTCAAGCATGTGCTCCTGGCGGACGAAACCATCTGCATCGGCAAACCTGCCAGCGGTGAGTCCTACCTCAATGTGCCGGCCATCATCGCCGCCGCCGAGGTGACCGGTGCCGTCGCCATCCACCCGGGCTACGGCTTCCTCTCCGAGAATGCCGACTTCGCCGAAGTGGTCGAGAAATCCGGCTTCATCTTCATCGGTCCGCGCGCCGAGACCATTCGCCTGATGGGTGACAAGGTCTCCGCCATCGAGGCGATGAAGAAGGCGGGCGTGCCCTGCGTACCCGGCTCCGACGGCCCGGTGGACAACGATGCCAAGCGCAACGCCGCCATCGCCAAGCGGATCGGGTATCCGGTGATCATCAAGGCCGCCGGTGGCGGTGGTGGTCGCGGCATGCGCGTGGTGCGCAACGAGGCCGAACTGGCCTCCGCCATCGCGCTGACCAAATCCGAAGCGGGCCAGTTCTTCAAGAACGACATGGTCTACATGGAGAAGTACCTGGAGAACCCGCGCCACATCGAGATCCAGGTGCTGGCTGACGGTCAGGGTACCGCCCTCTATCTGGGTGAGCGGGACTGCTCCATGCAGCGCCGTCACCAGAAGGTCGTGGAAGAGGCGCCGGCCCCCGGCATCACCGACGAGATGCGCAAGTTCATCGGTGAGCGCTGTGTGCGCGCCTGTCTCGAGATCGGCTACCGCGGTGCAGGTACCTTCGAGTTCCTGTACGAGAACGGCGAGTTCTATTTCATCGAGATGAACACCCGTATCCAGGTGGAGCATCCGGTCACCGAGATGGTCACCGGCGTCGACCTCATCAAGGAGCAGCTGCGCATTGCCGCCGGTCAGCCCCTGTCGATCACCCAGCAAGACATCCGCATTCGTGGCCACGCCATCGAGTGCCGGATCAATGCCGAAGATCCGGCCACCTTCCTGCCCTCTCCCGGTCTCATCCAGCGCTTCCACGCGCCGGGCGGCCTGGGCGTGCGCTGGGAATCCCACATCTATGCGGGTTACAAGGTCCCCCCCTACTACGACTCCATGATCGGCAAGCTGATCTGCTACGGGGAGAACCGCGACGTGGCCATCGCCCGCATGCGTCACTCCCTCGACGAGCTGGTGGTGGAAGGGATCAAGACCAACATCGCCCTGCAAAAAGAGATCATGAAGGACGAAAACTTCCAGCACGGTGGCACTAACATCCACTACCTGCACAAGAAGTTGGGTCTGTAATGGCTTGAGGCCCGACCCATTGAGTACGGTGGCAGCACAGAACAGCCACTCCCAGCACAAGAAGTCGGGTCTGCAAAGACCCCTTTCATCGGGATATTGCGCGATCCACCCGGATCGCCAACGTAAAAAAGGGCCATGGCGACATGGCCCTTTTTTGTTATTCTTGCGCCCCGCTCACTCGTCGGAGGCCACAGTGAACCGTTTCGCACTCGCCCGTCGGGAAGCAGCCTTCTGCCTGCTGCTGACCCTGCTCTATTTTGTCGCCTGGTATGGCTCGGCTTATTTCATCCCCGAGGATCTCGAGCTGTGGGACCTGCCCCTCTGGTTCCTGCTCAGCTGCATCCTGATGCCCCTGCTGTTCATCGGCCTCTGCGCCCTCATGGTGGATCGCCTGTTCGTCGATATTCCCCTGGATAGCGAGGTACCACCCCATGAATCTTGAGCTGATGCTGCCGCTCTGCATCTACCTGGTGCTGGTACTGGGGGTCGGTTTCTGGGCCAGTCGCCACCGGACCGGCGGCAACTTCATGCAGGAGTACTTCATCGGCAACCGCAGCATGGGGGGGCTGGTGCTCGCCATGACCCTGGTGGCCACTTATACCTCTGCATCGTCCTTCATCGGCGGGCCGGGTGCCGCCTACAAGGTCGGCCTCGGCTGGGTATTGCTGGCGATGATCCAGCTGCCCACCGTCTGGCTCACTCTGGGGGTGCTTGGCAAGAAGTTCGCCATCATCGCCCGCCGGGTCAACGCGGTGACCATCAACGACATGCTGTGGGCCCGCTACCAGAGCAGGGCGGTGGTCGTGCTGGGCTCGGTCACCATCATCCTCGCCTTCATCGCCACCATGGTGGTGCAGTTCATCGGCGGCGCCCGTCTGCTGGAAACGGCGACCGGCCTCAGCTATCAGCAGGGGCTCTTCCTGTTTGCCAGTTGCGTGCTGCTCTACACGGTGATCGGCGGCTTTCGCGCCGTGGTGATGACGGATGCCCTGCAAGGCATCGTCATGCTCATCGGCACTGGCGCCCTGCTGGCGGGCATCCTCATCGCCGGTGACGGGTTGCCGAATCTTGTCCACCAGCTCAAGGAGATAGATCCCAAGCTGGTGAGCCCCCAGGGGGCCGGCGACATGCTGACCCAGCCCTTCATGCTGAGCTTCTGGGTGCTGGTCTGCATCGGGGTGGTGGGCTTGCCCCACTCTGCGCTGCGCTGCTTTGGCTACCGGGACAGCAAGGCGCTGCACCGGGGCATCCTCATCGGCACCATCGTCTGCGCCCTGCTGATGTTCGGCATGCACCTGGCCGGGGCGCTGGGCCGCGCCATCCTGCCCGGCATGGACAGCCCGGACAAGATCATGCCCTCCCTGATGATGGAGGTGCTCCCCCCCTGGCTGGCCGGGGTCTTCCTGGCCGCCCCCATGGCGGCCATCATGTCTACTATCGACTCCCAGCTGATCCAGGCCTCCGCCACCCTGGTGAAAGATCTCTACCTCAATTACCTCAACCCCAGGCAGGAGAAGCTGGAGGTCCGGGTGCCGCGCCTCTCCCTGCTCTGCACCCTGATCCTCGGTACCCTGGTGCTGCTGGCGGCGCTCCAGCCCCCCGAGATGATCATCTGGCTCAACCTGCTCGCCTTCGGCGGCCTGCAGGCGGTCTTCCTCTGGCCCCTGGTGCTCGGCCTCTACTGGTCCAGGGCCAACGGCCCGGGAGCCCTGGCCAGCATGGTCTGCGGCATCCTCTGTTACGGCACCTTGAGCCAGTGGGGGATCAAGCTGGCCGGTCTGCACGCCATCGTCCCGAGCCTGGCCCTTGGCCTGGCGGCCTTTGTCCTGGTCAGCCTGCTCACTCCTGCCCCGGATCAGCGTGTCCGTCGATTGTTTGATCAAAATTAAGAAAAGGATCAATAAAGGAAGGCTCGCCTATTCCCAAATGGGGGCTCACGGGTAAAATGTGCGCCACGTCACAAATACCGTGCCCCCATGCCAGTCCAGAACGCCAGAAAGATCCTGACCCAGTCCCTGCAGCGCCTCGGCTATGCCCTGTTGCTGCCCGTCTCCATCCTGCCCCTGGCCGCCCTGCTCCACCGGCTCGGCCAACCGGACGTGCTGGATCTCGCCGTGCTCTCCCTCGCCGGTCGCGCCCTCTTCAGCCAGATGCCGCTCATCTATGCGGTGGCCATCGCCTTCGGGTTGAGTCGCCAGGGGCAAGGAGCCCAGGCGCTCGCCGGTGCGGTCAACTTCCTGCTGCTGAGCTCGGCGCTGGGCACCCTGGTGCCCGGGCTGCATGCGGACATGATCTGCGGCCAGCTGGCCGGGCTCGTCACCGCCATGGTCTGCTCCCGGGCCCGCGCTCTGCGGCTGCCGGGCTGGTTGCGCCCCCTGCAGGAAGATCTGCCGGGCATGTTGCTCTCGGCGCTGGCCTGCCTGCTGCTGGTGATCCCCCTCTCCATCCTCTGGCCGCTGCTGGAACAGGGGCTCACCCTGCTCGCCTCCGATCTGCTCACCACGCCCTTTGGCGCCTTCTGCTACGGCGTGCTGAACCGACTGCTGATCCCCCTCGGCCTGCACCAGGTGCTGGGCAGCCTCATCGGGCTCGGGGAGAGCAACCTGCAAGCCCTCTCGACCGCCCAGCCGCTGCATGAAGGCTATGTGGCCGGGCTCTATCCGGTCATCATGTTCGGCCTGCCCGGTGCCTGTTTTGCCATCTGGATCCATCGCCAGCGGATGCAGCAACTGCCCCAGGGAGGGCTGCTGCTCACCCTGGCGCTCACCTCGGCACTGGTGGGCATCACGGAGCCCATCGAGTTCCTGTTTGCCTTCACCGCTCCCTGGCTGTTTCTGGCCCATGCCCTGCTGACCGGGCTGTCGCTGGCCATCTGCAGCGGGCTCGACATCCAGGTGGGCAGCTACTTTTCTGCCGGATTGCTGGATCTGGTGCTGAGCTACCACGCCGGTCTGCACAGCTTCTGGCTCATCCCCTTGGGCATCCTCTTCTTCGTCGTCTATGCCCTGCTCTTCTCCCGGCTGCTGGAACACGCCCCCCTCAGTCTGCCGGGCAAGCCCATCGCCGAGGATCTCTCCCGGCTCGCGACCGTGGCCCCCACCGATCCCCAGATGCTGGCTATCCAGTACCTCAAGATGCTGGGGGGCATGGACAACCTGCAGGCCATGAGCGTCTGCCTGACCCGCCTCAGCCTGCGGGTTCGCGACATGGCCCTGGTGGATCAATCCTGCCTGGCCAGACTGGGCTGCCTCTCCTGGGTCGTGCTCAACGAACATCAGCTGGTGCTGGTGCTCGGCCCCCATGCAGGCCTCATCGAAGGGCAGATCCGCATGCTGGCGGAACGCCAGTCGGTCCCGCTCGGTCTCGAACCGGCTCAGGCTCCCCTTAGCCAGCACCAGTGATCAGGCAAAGGGAAGACGCTCGGCCACGAAGTCCATCAGGCTGCGAAGGGCGGGGGCCAGGTGTTCCCGGCTCGGGTAGATGAGATAGAAGGGGTTCACCGGAACCAGGAGATCCGGCAGCACCTTGAGCAGTCGCCCCGCCGCCAGATCGTCGCCGCAGACATGGGCCGGCAGCAGGGCAATCCCCCCGTCATGGAGTGCCAGCTCCCGCAGCGCCAGCAGGCTGTTGCTCTGGCAGGCCCCGCGAGGGCGCCAGCCCCCTTCCTGCAATGGCCACACCGGCAAGGAGCCATGTACCAGGCAGGCGTGTCCGGCCAGCTCCGAGAGTTGGAGCGGCGTCCCGTTGGCCGCCAGGTAACCGGGAGATGCCACCAGATGGCGCGCCACCTGGCCGATGCGCCGGCAGATGAGGCTGGAATCTTTCAGCGGCGCCGCCCGCAGCGCCAGATCGTAACCTTCCCCCACCAGATCCAGCTGTTCATCGCAAAGGGTCAGCTCCAGCACCACCTCGGGATAGAGGGCGCGAAATTCGGCCAGTATCCGGCCAAGCAGCAAGGTTCCCGTGGCTTCGGGAGCAGTGATCCGCACCCGCCCTCCAGGAGCCGCGCGCAACCGCGCCATCGCCAGATTGGCGCTGCGCGCCAGTGCCAGCAGCTCCTGACAATGGGCCACATAGACCTCCCCCTGGGGTGTCAGGCTGAGCCTGCGGGTGGTGCGTTGCAGTAACCTCACCCCGAGCCGGGATTCAAGGCGCGAGATCTTCTGGCTCACCGAGGACTTGGGCATGCCGAGCACCTCGGCCGCCCCGGTGAAGCTCCCCTGCTCCACCACGGTGGCGAACAGCCCCATCAACTCCAGTTCGACATTGTTCATATATTCAAACAGTCTTTACCAATTACCCATCTTAATCTTGATAATCATCCAGACTAGAGTGAGTGGCAATCCCGAACACTGCTATTTGAAAGGAAAAGCCATGAAAGCCATCGCCCTGACTCACTATCTGCCAAGCAACCACCCCCACTGCTTCATCGAGAGCGATCTACCCGATCCGACACCGGGCCCGCGGGATCTGCTGGTACGGGTCAACGCCACCTCCATCAATCCGGTCGACACCGAGGTACGCGCCCCCAAGGACAAGGTCGAAAGCAGCCCCCGCGTGCTGGGCTGGGACGCCGTGGGCGAGGTGATCGCCGTCGGTAGCGACGTCACCCTGTTCAAGGCCGGTGACAGGGTCTGGTATGCCGGCGACATCAGCCGCCCGGGCAGCAACAGCGCCCTGCAACTGGTGGACGAACGCATTGCCGCCATCGCCCCAGTCACCCTGACCGATCTGGAAGCCGCCGCCCTACCGCTCACCGCCATCACCGCCTGGGAAACCCTGTTCGAGCGCATGAGCCTTACCCGCGAAAGCACCGGGCGACTGCTGATCATCGGGGGCGCCGGCGGGGTCGGTTCCATCGCCATCCAGCTCGCCCGCCAGCTCACCGGCATGGAGGTGATCGCCACCGCATCGCGCCCCGAAACCCGGGAGTGGTGCCTGGACATGGGGGCCCACCAGGTGGTGAGCCATCACCATCTGCAGGCGGAGCTCAAGGCGCTCGGCATCAGCGAGGTGGATGCCATCTTCTGCACCAACGCCACCGAGCAGCACTGGAACACCATGGCCAGCCTCATCCGTCCGTTTGGTCATATCTGCACCATCGCCGAGTCCAGTGACCCCTGGGATCTGGGTCTGCTCAAACCCAAGAGCGTCACCTTCAGCCAGGAGTTCATGTTTACCCGCTCCCTGTTCCAGACCCCGGACATGATAGAACAGCACAACCTGCTCGGCCGGGTCGCGGCCCTGATCGATGAAGGGGTGCTCAAGACCACCCTCAGCAAGGTGGTGCCCGAACTGACGCCCCTCACCCTGGCCCGGGCTCATGCCGAGCTGGAAGCGGGTCGCATGGTGGGCAAGCTGGTGATCGACATGAGCGGCTTCCATCGCTGAGGCACAGCCCAGGCGGGGCTTACCGTCCAGCCTATTCCCTTTTAGGTAAATAAATGCACCATCATGGGGTGAAATCACCAGTGACAAGCCCCAAGAGTGCACAGCCCCGCAGGTGACCTTTGTCCCTGACGGGCATCTCCCCCGAAAAAACCATAAAAAAGAGGCCATCCCGTCGGGATGGCCCTAAAAACCTGAACGTTGGGGTAACAATCACACACATATCCTTATGCAGGACATCTGTAACTTTGCAGATAGCGTGCCAATCTCTGCTTTTCCCTCCCAATTAACCGCTTTTCAGCGCACCGGCATAAAAAAAGCCACCCGAAGGTGGCTGAAAAAAGATGACGGAACTTCATAGAGCAAAGCATTCAGCGGGAACAAGTTGCTTCCCGTCACCCATGAAGGAATACATTAACCGTGCCAACTTGGCAGAGTTACCTCCCTTCCCCATGAGGCCATGGTCAAACCACGACAGCACGGGCCCATGATGATAGAATCCCGCGGTTTCACATTTATGAAGAGCCGACGCCATGCCCTGGATACAAATTCGAATCAACGCCACTGCCAAGACCGCAGACAAGGTGAGCAACATGCTGCTGGGGCGTGGGGCCCAGGCGGTGACCTTTATGGATGCCAAGGATGTGCCCGTCTATGAGCCCATGCCTGGTGAAACCCCGCTCTGGGGCGAGACCGAAGTAATGGGACTGTTCGATGCCGAAACCGATCCGGCTCCCACCATCACCTTCTTCCAGCAGATCTTCGGTGAAGACGTGGGCTACAAGGTCGAACAGCTGGAAGACAAGGACTGGGTGCGCGAGTGGATGGATCACTTCCACCCCATGCAGTTCGGCGAGCGGCTCTGGATCTGTCCGAGCTGGCGCGACGTGCCGAACCCCGATGCGGTCAACGTCATGCTGGACCCGGGCCTGGCCTTCGGTACCGGTACCCACCCCACCACGGCGCTCTGCCTGCAGTGGCTGGACGGGCTGGATCTGGCCGGCAAAACCGTAGTCGACTTTGGTTGCGGCTCCGGCATCCTCGGCATCGCCGCCCTGAAACTGGGGGCCGCCCGTGTCATCGGTATCGACATCGATCCTCAGGCCATCCAGGCCAGCCGTGACAACGCCGAGCGAAATGGCGTAGCCGACCAGATCGAACTCTACCTGCCGGCGGATCAACCGCAAGACGTCGAAGCGGACGTGGTGGTCGCCAACATCCTGGCCGGCCCGCTGCGGGAGCTGGCGCCGCTTATCGCCGGCCACGGCAAGGCGGGCAGCCTGATGGCCCTCTCCGGCGTGCTGGAAAGCCAGGCGCCGGAGCTGGAGACCATCTACGGCCAGTGGTTCGAGATGGACCCGACTGCGGTGAAGGAAGAGTGGTGCCGCCTCTCCGGCCGCAAACTCGGCTGATAAGCAACAAGCTACTGTGGCAACCAACCCATCGGCCGCAAAACAAGCCACGGCAGTTGCCAACCCATCGGCCGCACACTCGGCTGACAAGCAACAGGCCACAGCGGCAACACTTAGGTCGCTGAACGACAAGGGCACCCCAGCAGGGTGCCCTTGTCGTTTCCGGACGCCGTTCTCCTTCTGCCCACTCTGGGGAGAGCCTCACGCTTCTCTGCCTCCCGATGGCTTATCCTCTCTTCCTCCCCCCATCGAGGCCCAGTCATGACCGAATACGAGAAGATGATCGCCAGCCAGCCTTACAACTGCATGGCGCCAGAGCTGGATCTGTTGCGCCGGGAGACGGCCCGCCTGTACCGCCGCTTCAATCGCAGCGACGAGGAGGATGAACAGCTGGCACTGCTGCTGCAGATCGTCGGCGAGCTGGCACAGGGTGCCTTCATCTGCCCGCCCTTCTACTGCACCTATGGCCGCCACATCCACCTTGGCAAGGGCAGCTACATCAACATGGGGGCCACCCTGCTGGACAATGCCTCCATTCGCATCGGCGCCGAGGTAATGATTGGGCCGAACGTGCAGATCTACACCGCCGCCCATGCGCTGGACGCCGATGAGCGTATTCAGGGGGTTGAGACGGCGCTGCCGGTCACCATCGAAGACAGGGTCTGGATAGGCGGCGGCGCCATTCTGCTTCCCGGCGTCACCATAGGGCGGGAAGCCGTCGTGGGTGCGGGCTCGGTCGTGACCAGAGATGTACCGGCCGGTGCCAGGGTGGCAGGCAACCCGGCACGGCTGCTACCAGTCAAAGGTTGAGCGGAAGGCCCGAGGCTCGCTCAGGCGCTTTCCAGCAAGCGGTCGATGCAGTGCACCACCTGCATGCTGGCGTTTTCCATGGTCTTGAGCTGCTCGACCATGCTTTTGATATCCCCCTGCTCGCGCGCGTGCAGGGCGGCCTTGCCGCTCTCGTGGACCCGTTTGTGGGGCCCGTCCAGTTCACGAAAGCCCGGCTTGTGGGCGAAGAGCTCCGCACCCTGCCCCTCGAAATACCATTTGCCCAGCCTGCACTGAGCGTGGTCGCTCACCGGCTCGTGAAAATGCTGCTGATCGATGAGCCGATAGATGGTGTTTTTCCAGACGGCGTGATCCAGCTTGGTGGTATTGAGGAAGGAGGTGGTGGCCGCGCTGTGGATCACCTGCTGCATCCGGCCAGATTGTGCCAACACCTGGGTCACCACCACATCGATCTGGGAGGAGGAGGTCGCCACTTCGGCGGCACTGGCCTGGTTGTCATCGATGATGGACTTGATCTCCTGCGCCTGGGCCACTATCTGTCTGACCAACACCTCTATCTGGCTGCTGGCTTCATGGGCCTTGCTCGCTAGCTGACGCACCTCATCGGCGACCACGGCGAAACCTCGACCAGCTTCACCGGCCCTGGCCGCCTCGATGGCCGCATTGAGTGCCAGCAGGTTGGTCTGATCCGAAATGCCCTGGATGGCGGTCACGAACTGATTGATGGCGGATGTGCTGGCATCGAGCTGATGGACGGCAGCGAGGCTGCGAGCCGCCTCATCCGTGATGGCATGGGCGCGATCGGAGAGACGGGTGATGGCGCCCCGGGTCTGGGCAAAGAGCTGATCCAGCTCGCAGAGCGCTCCCTTTTCCGCCATCAGGTGCTCGGCACTGCCAGCCAGCGCTTCCCGCACGCTCTGCAGCATCTCACCTCCCTGGTTCTGGCAGGAGATCACCTGATTGAAGAGATCGCCACGTTCCCGGCTAGTGCGCTGCATGTGCTCGTATTCACCGATGGTGGCACGCAATTCGGCCAGCTCGCTCTGGTACTGCTGCTCTTTGAGAAGCATCGCCTCCCTGAGCTGTTGATTCTCT
Source organism: Aeromonas sp. QDB68 (assembly GCF_027707405.1). Lineage (NCBI taxonomy): Bacteria > Pseudomonadati > Pseudomonadota > Gammaproteobacteria > Aeromonadales > Aeromonadaceae > Aeromonas > Aeromonas sp. QDB68. The sequence continues at coordinate 135,666 of NZ_JAPCIQ010000002.1, forward strand.
TTTTCAAGCTTGCGGTTGAACCACATATGGCCTCCGAATGGCAAAGGTGCGGACAGTCGACGTCAAAGGGAAGCCTCTGACTCTCTTGTCTCTGCCGATACTGGCGGATCCCGGGCCGGATTTCACCTGCAAATGCAGGATATTTGACCCTGATCCTGATTCCAATCGAGGCCACATCAATGGCTGTGCAAAAGATCGCCACAAAGAGGCCGGGTGAGGTAGAGAAGAGGCAGAGGAGAAAGAACGCTGACGTGCCAGCCCTACAAAAAATGAAGCCCAATGTCATCAAGACATTGGGCTCTAAAAAGGTGCTACGGAATTGCGACTCTCATCGCAGAAAATTAGAAGGGGTCACCTTCTAAACTGGCAGTGGGATAATAACGTGGCGCAAACGTTTTACATAGCGTAATAAACCAGGAGTGAGAAGAATCTCTCACAATTCAAAAAATGTCCGGTCAACCCCCTTCTACCCTCTTGGCAAGTGCGTATTTATCAGTACAGCCTGACGGCTTTGTCAGAAAACAAAAAAGCCCTGAATAATCAGGGCTTTTGGCGTTATGCGCTTCAGAAGCTGCGCACGAAGTCCTGGATGGGCAGCTCGCGCAGCTTGCGGGCCTCCAGCATGGGGGTGCCAAGGTAGAGGAAGCCCACCAGTTGATCCTCCGGTGCCAGCCCCAGTGCACCATGGATCTGCTCGTCGAAGATGAACCAGCCGGAACGCCAGATGCCGTTGAAGCCCTGGGCCTGGGCCGCCATCTGCATCGCCATCAGGGCGCAACCGGCAGAGAGCTCCTGCTCCAGTTTCGGTACCTTGGGGTGCGCCTGATAACGGGTCGCCACCGCGATCACCAGGGGAGCACGCAGTGGCGCGGCGCGGCACTTCTCGACACTGTCCGCATCCTCGCCACGGGCATGGGCGGCATCGGCCAGCAATGTCCCCAGGCGCTCACGCCCCTCCCCTTCGAACAGGATGAACTGCCAGGGGGTCAGAGTGCCGTGATCCGGCGCCCGCAGCCCGGCCTTGAGGATATTGTCGAGCACTTCGCCACTCGGGGCAGGCTCGGCCAGACGACCACAGGAGTGGCGATTGAGTAACAGATGGAGGGCATCCATGGGGCAGTTCCTTGTCAAAGGCGATGATGGCGCTACCTTAGCACAGCACTGGATGAAGAAAACCCCTGGGGTTCAGGGGGTTTGTCAGGATACGAAAGGGTCGGGAGGCTAGATGACGGCAGCCAGCTCCGCCCCTTGCCGGATGGCGCGTTTGGCATCCAGCTCGGCGGCCACGTCGGCACCGCCGATGATGTGCACCGGCTTGCCAGCAGCCTGCAGACCAGCCTGCAACTCCTTGAGGGGTTCCTGTCCGGCACAGATGATCACCTGATCCACCGGCAGGCACTGCTGCTGGTCGCCCACCTGGATATGAAGCCCGGCATCGTCGATACGCAGATACTGGACGCCGGAGAGCATCTGCACCTTGCGATTCTTGAGCACGGTGCGATGGATCCAGCCGGTGGTCTTGCCAAGGCCGTCGCCCACCTTGCTCTCCTTGCGCTGGAGCAACCAGATCTGGCGCTCGGGGGCATCGATTTCGGGGGTAGTCAAGCCGCCGCGCTCGCCGAGCTGCTTGTCGATGCCCCACTCCTTGAGCCAGTGATCGCGATGGCTTGCGGCATCCGGTGATCCTCTCTTCTCCACCAGGTATTCGGCCACGTCAAAGCCGATGCCGCCGGCGCCGATGACCGCCACTGCCTGGCCGACTGGTTTGTGATCCCGCAGCACATCCAGATAGCTCAACACCTTGGGGTGCTCGATACCCGGGATATTGGGAGTGCGCGGGCGGATGCCGGTGGCGAGGATCACCTCGTCAAAACCGCCGCCCAGCAGGCTCTCGGCACTCTGGCGCTGGCCCAGATAGAGCTCGACGCCGCACTTCTCCAGCCGTTTGGCGAAGTAGCGCAGGGTCTCGTGAAACTCCTCCTTGCCCGGGATCTGCTTGGCAAAGTTGAACTGGCCGCCGATTTCGCTCGCCTGATCGAACAGGCTCACCTGATGGCCGCGCTCAGCGGCGTAGCAGGCAAACGCCAGCCCCGCAGGACCCGCCCCCACCACCGCCAGCTTCTTGGGCTGGGGCACCCGGCCAAACGTCAACTCGGTCTCGAAACAGGCGCGGGGATTGACCAGGCAGGAGGCACGCTTTTGCTTGAACACGTGGTCGAGGCAGGCCTGGTTGCAGGCGATGCAGGTATTGATCTCGTCCGCCCTGTCTTCAGCCGCTTTGATGACGAATTCGGGGTCCGCCAGGAAGGGGCGCGCCATGGAGACCATGTCCGCCTCCCCCCCCGCCAGGATGCGCTCCGCCACCTCGGGGGTGTTGATGCGGTTGGTGGTGATGAGGGGCACCTTGAGGTGCTTTTTCAACTCGGCGGTCACCCAGCTGAAGGCACCGCGCGGCACGCTGGTGGCGATGGTGGGAATGCGCGCCTCGTGCCAGCCGATACCGGTGTTGATGAGGGTGACCCCCACCTGCTCCAGTGCCCGGCCAAGTGCGATCACTTCCTCCAGGGAGGAGCCCTGCTCCACCAGATCCAGCATGGAGAGGCGGAAGATAATGATGAAATCCGTGCCCACCCGCTCCCGCATGGCGCGGACAATCTCCACCGGGAAGCGCATGCGGTTTTCACTGCTGCCGCCCCAGCCATCGGTGCGTTTGTTGGTGCGCTCGCAGATGAACTGGTTGATGAGATAGCCTTCCGACCCCATCACCTCAACCCCGTCATAACCGGCCGCCTTGGCCAGCGCCGCAGTGGCGGCGAAGTCGCGAATGGTGCCGCGGATCTGCCGCTCGCTCATGGCCCGCGGCTTGAACGGGGAGATGGGAGCCTTGAGGGCGCTCGGCGCCAGGCTGAACGGATGGTAGGCGTAGCGGCCCGCATGAAGGATCTGCAGCGCTATCTTGCCCCCTTCCTGGTGCACTGCCTCGGTCACCTTGCGGTGTTTGGCTACCTGCCAGGGAAAGCTCAGCTGAGAGCCGTGGGGCACCAGCCGCCCCCGCAAATTGGGGGCGATACCGCCGGTCACGATGAGACCGACCCCGCCACGGGCCCGCTCACCATAGAAGGCGGCCAGCTTGTCAAAGCCCCCCTTTTCCTCCTCGAGGCCGGTGTGCATGGACCCCATCAGTACGCGGTTGCGCAACTGGGTAAAACCCAGATCGAGGGGGGTCAGCAGCGTGGGATAACGGCTCATGATGCACTCCTTGTCGAGGTCGATGTGCACGGGGTCATGCTCCAGCCTTCCTGGCTGCCTCGGGTGACGGGCAGTAAAAAGAAGGGGGTGGGTGGAGATGGGGCCGGCTCATCGGGCCTTTCAGTTAATTTTTTGTTATCAAACTGGAGCTAGAGTAAAGAATCGAAAACTCTTTTTCAAACAAATGTTTGGACATTTTTTCAGCGAACAGCCGTGTTCCGAAGTGGCGGGGGGCAGTCGACTCAAGGGGAAATGGCAATTGGCTGCGCAACTGGTTAATAATGGCTGCTCTCAACCCATTAACAGGGCGACAACGCAGCTATGTCTATTTTCAAAGGTCTGGGATGGCTCTTTCGCAGCCTCTGGCGCCTGCTCAACTTTACCCGCTTGATGCTGGTCAACCTGCTGTTTCTTCTCGTCGTGCTGGTCATCGTCTTCAGCGTCAGCCAGAGCGAGACCCCAAGCACCCCCATCGAGGGGGCGCTCACCCTCAATCTCTCCGGTGTGCTGGTAGAACAGCGCACCCAGACCGATCCCACGGTGCAACTGCTCAGGCAGATGGACAAGGGGGACGAGCAGCCAAGCGAAATCGTCCTCTCCGATCTGCTGTGGGCCATCAAGAGCGCGGGGAATGACGATCGCATCAAGGCGCTGGTGATCAAGCCCCAGGGTCTGCAAGGGGCCAGCCTCTCCAAACTGCAGGAGGTGACGGCCGCCATCGACGCCTTCAAGGAGAGCGGCAAGCCGGTCATCGCCATGGCGGACTACTACAGCCAGGGGGCCTATCTGCTCGCCGCCCACGCCGACCACGTGCTGCTCAACCAGAGTGGTGCCGTGCTGATCGAGGGGCTGGGTGTCTACCAGACCTACATAAAGTCGGCACTGGAGAAGCTCAATATCACCCCGCACGTCTTCAAGGTCGGCACCTACAAGTCCTTCGTCGAGCCCTACACCCGGGACGAGATGTCCCCCGAGAGCAAGGAGGCGAACCAGCGCTGGCTGGATCAGCTGTGGCAATCCTATGTGGCCGACGTGGCGGAGCAACGGGAGATCGAGCCGGATGCCGTGGCACCGAACAAGGATCACTTCCTCGAACTGCTGCGCAAGGCCGGTGGCAATGCGGCCAGCTACGCCCTCGATAACGGTCTGGTGGATCAGCTCGCCACCCGCGACGAGATGACCCAGGCGGTGATCAAGGAAGTGGGCGAGGCCGATGATCACGGCTGGAAGGGCGTGGGCCTGAAAGAGTATCTGGCCGCCATCCCGGAACAGTACCCCCAGAGCGGCAAGGATGAGGTTGGCCTCATCACCGCCAGCGGCGCCATCATGGATGGCGTCCAGCCTGCCGGCACCATCGGTGGCGACAGCCTTGCCGATCTGCTGGCCGAGGCCCGCCGTGACGATCAGGTGAAAGCCGTGGTGCTGCGAGTGGACAGCCCCGGCGGCAGCGCCTTCGCCGCCGAGCAGATCCGCGCCGAATTGCTGGCCCTGAAACAGGCGGGCAAGCCGGTGGTCATCTCCATGGGCAGCTACGCCGCCTCCGGTGGCTACTGGATCTCCGCCGATGCGGACAAGATCTTCGCCTCCCCCACCACCCTCACCGGTTCCATCGGGGTGTTCGGCATGTTCGCCACCATCGACAAGGCGCTCTCCCAGTACGGGGTACACACCGACGGCGTCGGCACCACCGACTTCGTGGGGGTCGGGCTGACCCGCGCCCTGCCGGATCACGTGGGTGAAGCCATTCAACTGAGCGTGGAAGACACCTATCAGCGCTTTGTCGGCCTGGTGGGCAAGGGCCGGGGCCTTAGCCCGGAAGAGGCGGAAAAAGCCGCCGAAGGCCGGGTCTGGACCGGGCAGGATGCCAAGGCACTGGGGCTGGTGGACGAGTTTGGCAATCTGGATGACGCCCTCAAGGCGGCCGCCGATCTCGCCAACCTCAAGAGCTGGCAGGTCACCCCCATCGCACCGGAAGAGTCGGCCAGGGACAAGTTCCTGCGCGAGCTGTTTGACAGCAGCGCCCAGGCGCTGGCCCCGCACCTGCAAAGCTGGCTGCCCACCGGGCTTGGCAAGGCGCTGCTGGAGATGAACCGCACTCTGGACCCGCTGACCCGCTTCAACGATCCCCAGGGCACCTACGCCTTCTGCCCGGTCTGTCTCCCCTGACGCCGGGGACAGCCATAAAAAAACCGCCGACAGGCGGTTTTTTTATGGGGCAAGCGGCCTTGTCAGGTCAGCAAGCCGGACGCTTGCCAGCGGTGCAACTCTGCCAGCACCCGGGTCTCTCGCGCCGTCCACTGGGGACAGGGACCCGCCAGCTGGGTCTTGTTGGTTTGCAGTGCCTCGGCCAGGGGGAACCAGCCCGGCGTAAAGCCGAGCCGGATCTCGTAGGGCTGGGGGCGCGGTGCACTCCAGTCCTCCCCGACCCGGCAGAGGTAATAGGACGAGCGGATGCAGTAGGCATCGTAATCCGGCTCGCGCGCGGCACGATACTCCCGGGTCTCTCCCAGCAGGGGGCCCACGGCCACCAGCTCGGCGCCACACTCTTCCCGCAGCTCCCGGGCCAGGGCCGCATCGTGCGCCTCCCCGTGCTCGATGCCGCCCCCGGGGAACATGAGATCCCCATTGACGCGGGAGTGCACCAGCAGCAGTCGATCACCACGCATCACCACGGCCCTCACCGTGGCCCGTTCAAGCACCCTGTCCTCGCCGCGGATCTGGCCGTGCACGAGGCGGATATCGAAGGGATGGGCCCACTCCCGGGCTTCTGACAGGGTCGGATTCATGGTGTGCGGTAGCTTCCCTGCCTGAGTGCATCGACGATGGTGGCCGCCTGGTCGTCCAGCGTCTCCTGATCCTCCTTGCCGATGGCATGGTAAATGCCGAGCCGGGTGGCGGAGACCTCGGGGCTCTCCTGGAATGACTCGCTCACCTTGCCCCACAGATAGGCCTGATCAAATCGCTTCTGCCCCATGTAGAGGGTGCTGAGGGCGGTGAGGATCCGGCTGTTGACCTTGTCCCCCTCCCGATAGAGGGAGAGCGCATGGTGCATCAGCCTGATGGCCTTCTCGGGCTCGCTCTTGGCATAAATGCCGCCGAGCGCCAGTTGCAGCTCGGGCTCCTCGAGGCTCGGCGTCCCCTCCTGCGCGAGGAAGCTGGCGCGGGCCTCGGGACTGGTGTTGTTGGTCCAGTGCCAGAGCAACAGGTAGGGATCTCGGGAACCCCGGGTCTGCGCATCCAGTTGCTCCAGTTGACGGCCGGCGGCCAGCATCCCTTCCACTCTGGGGCTCTTCTGCTCCCTGGCCCGCTTGTACTCGATGTTGGTGGAGTGCTCGGCGCACTGCAGATAACGCTCCAGGCCGCGCATCAGATCGTACTTGCGCCTGTCCGTCCCCTCTTCCTGGAGATAGTAACGACCGCGAATGACGTCGCTGCGCTCATAGCGACACCAGCCGTCGTCCACCAGGTCCGCGCACAGGGCGGGATATTGGGAGCAGATGTTGTGGATCCTGTCGTCGTCGCAGGCCGTCAACGTCAGGCAACAAGCGAGGGAAAGCAGTAACGGACGCTGTGAGAATAGGGTCATGGTTCACATCTGGTTGATAACAATCGCAACCCGCACCGGCCACCGCCAACTAGCAAACAGGCTACATATCCATTACAATGCGCGCGCCGTATAAGGCCGCGATTGCAGAATAATATAACGAAACCATCAGCCCTACACTGATCTGCCTTCGACGAATTTCAATTTGCCCAGGCAACTTGCTTCAACAACGTGAAATAAAAGGATCTGGTTAATGACCCACGAGCACTACTTGCAGGCGTGGCAGGAGAGCCAGGAGCTCGCCGAAGCCATGCAACCCTTGATAGGTCGCCTCTACCGACAGCAAGGGATAGAGATCACCCTCTACGGACGCCCGCTGCAAAACGCCTCCACCATCGATATCCTCAAGGCCCACCGGGTCGTTCGCCGCCACCAGGGCACCCCGCTGCCCATCCAGCAAAGCTTCCCTCTCCTGCGCGCCATCGTCGCCCTGAACCCCACCGCCGCCGAAGTCGATCTCGGTAAACTGGCCGTGGGCTACTGGCAGGATCACCAGGATGAAGCCGGCATCGAGGACTATCTGCGCGCCAAGCTGGCACCGGCCCTGAACCGCAGTGCCGTGCCCGCCCCGACCGACGTGGTGCTCTACGGCTTCGGTCGCATCGGCCGCCTGCTGGCCCGTCTGCTCATCGAGCGCACCGGCGCCGCCAACTCCCTGCGCCTGCGCGCCATCGTGGTGCGCGGCGGTCGCGACGGGGATCTGGAGAAGCGTGCCAGCCTGTTGCGCCGCGATTCGGTGCACGGCCCCTTCAACGGCTCCATCGAGGTGGATGCAGAACGCAGTGCCATCATCGCCAACGGCACCTTCATCCAGGTGATCTACGCCAACAGCCCGGCCGACATCGACTACACCGCCTACGGCATCGACAATGCGCTGATCGTTGACAACACCGGCGTCTGGCGTGACGAGGCGGGGCTGTCCGAGCACCTCAAGGCCCGCGGCGCCGCCCGGGTGCTGCTGACCGCCCCCGGCAAGGGGGAGATGAAGAACGTGGTGTTCGGGGTCAACCACGAGGTGATAGGCCCGGATGACAAGATAGTCTCCGCCGCCTCCTGCACCACCAACGCCATCACCCCGGTGCTCAAGGTGATGCAGGACAAGTACGGCATCCGCCATGGCCACGTGGAGACGGTCCACTCCTACACCAACGATCAGAACCTCATCGACAACTATCACAAGGGCGAGCGCCGCGGTCGCAGCGCCGCCCTCAACATGGTGATGACCAGCACCGGCACCGCCAAGGCGGTGGCCAAGGCGCTGCCGGAGCTCAAGGGCAAGTTGACCGGCAACGCCATCCGGGTGCCCACACCCAACGTGTCCCTGGCCATCATCAACCTGTCGCTGGAACAGACCACCGATCGGGAGAGCCTCAACGCCTATCTGCAGCAGATGGCACTGAGCTCGGCCCTGCATCGCCAGATCGACTTCAGTGCCAGCACCGAGCTGGTCTCCTCCGACATGGTGGGCTCCCGTTTTGCGGGCATCGTCGACTCCCAGGCCACCATCGCCGAGGGGGATCACTGCGTGCTCTACGTGTGGTATGACAACGAGTTCGGGTACAGTTGTCAGGTAGTACGGGTGATGGAGCAGATGGCTGGCGTAGTCCGCCAGGATCTACCGGTATAGTCCGACAGGATCTGCCCGCCTGAACCCGTGTTCATGGCTCAATTTTCAAGGAGAGGCCGGATGTCGTCTCAGCAAGTGACGTTTCAACAAGCGATAGCGCAGATGCCCAAAGAGGTGTACGAGCGGCTCAAGACTGCGGTCGAGCTCGGCAAATGGCCGGATGGCAAGCCCCTCACAGAGGAGCAGAAGGCCACTTCCCTGCAGGCCGTGATGGCCTGGCAGGCGATGCACCTTGAGAACCCCGAGCACATGAACATCGGCCGTGACGGCGAGATCGTGATGAAGAGCAAGAGCGAGCTCAAGCGTCAGTATCGCGACGAGGAAGAGATAGTACGGGTCGACCTTAGCCACTGAGACAGGCCGCACGTCACCTATCGCGGTAACGAAACGAAAGAGGGGAGCCATAATGGCTCCCCTCTTTTTTTCCTCTCTATGCAGGATGACTCATCCCCCTCATCCCCGGCCCTTCTTCCACCAGGGGAGAAGGGAGCTGGCACGCACCTGCGAGCAGTCAGCGGGCCACCTGCCGGCGATCTTCATGGCAAACCTCGCCACCTCGATCTATCCCCTCTCCCGCTGGGAGAGGGTTAGGGTGAGAGGGAAAGTCAGGGGGTCAACTCCCCGCGCAGGGACTGCTGCATCAGCTCGCGGATGCGTGGCGCCGGCAGATCCTGGCTCAACAGGAAGTGCAGCTTGGTGAGCGCCGCCTCGGCGGTCATGTCAAAGCCCGAGATCACTCCCGCACGGGAGAGGGCGTTGCCGGTGGCATAACCCCCCATGTTGACCTTGCCGTGCAGGCACTGGCTCAGGTTGACGATGATGACGCCCCGGGCAGATGCCTCGGAGAGCAGCGCCAGCATGGCCGGGTTCTGGGGCGCATTGCCCACCCCGAAGGAGAGCAGGATCAGCGCACGCACCGGCTGTTGCAGGATGTTCGCTATCACCTCAGCCGAGATCCCCGGGTAGAGGGTCACCACCCCGATGGGCTGGGGGGTGATGTCGTGCAGCACCAGGGGGCGATCGCACGGCACGCCCAGCTCACCTGCCTCCAGGGAGATGGCGATACCGGCATTGAGCAGGGGCGGGTAGTTGGGCGAGTCGAAGGCGTGGAAGCCGTCGGCATGCACCTTCTTGCTGCGGTTGCCGCGATAGAGCTGGTTGTTGAAGAAGAGCGTCACCTCGTGGATCGGGTAGTTGGCCGCGATATAGAGGGCGTTGAGCAGGTTCTGCTGACCGTCCGAGCGCAGCTCGGCCAGGGGGATCTGGGAGCCGGTGATGATGACCGGCTTGTGCAGATCTTCGAGCATGAAGGAGAGCGCAGACGCGGTGAACGACATGGTGTCGGTGCCGTGCAGAATGACGAAACCGTCGTACTTGTCGTAGTTGCCCTTGATATCCTCGGCGATGCGCTGCCAGTCTGCCGGCGTCATGTCGGAAGAGTCGATGAGGGGGGCATATTCGTGGATATGGTAATCGGGCATTTCCGGTCGATGGAACTCGGGCATCCGTGCCAGACAGTCCTCCATGAAGCCCGCCATCGGTACATAACCGTGGTCGGAACGCTGCATCCCTATGGTGCCGCCTGTGTAGGCAATGTAGATGGACTTCTTCACACCCTCTCCTCTCTCTGGACTGGAAACCGGCAAATCAAACAGGGCTCAACCGATACAGCCCCCGTCCTTCAGATGGTGCGGGCGGGCTCAATATCGGTCATCAGCAGACCTCTTGAGGGTCTGTGTCCTCCCGTGGGGGCGGAACCGGGCGAATTATAAAGAGTGCCGCTGCAAATGACAGCGGCAGCAGCATTGTTGCGATCCGGAGCACACTCGGCGAGGCAGTTTTAAATGCCATGTTAACACCATGTTTTAATCATTAATGTGACATATGTGGATGTACTTGGTGTTTTTTGCTATTATCCGGCGGATTTTTCACAAATCTCATCTGGACGCCCGACGAACACGGGCTCGTGTCGACCCCCTCTTTTGCAGAGGGACGGGGCTGCGGCCCCTCTGTCACTGGCGCGTTCGCCACTCTGTTTCATCCCGGCTGGATCCGTGAGTCTTTCTCGCCAAAGACACAGCCGATCAACATGGGAGCACTGAATGCTACAACTTGATGCCTACGCCACCCTGGTCGCCGCGACCCTGGTGCTGCTGCTTGGCCGCCTGCTGGTCAACAAGATAGGACCCCTGCGCACTTTCAACATCCCCAAACCCGTGGCCGGTGGCCTGGTGGTTGCCCTGGTGCTGCTGGTGCTGCGTTCCACCCTGCAGATCGAACTGCAATTTGATACCAGCCTGCAGACGGCCCTGATGCTGACCTTCTTCGCCTCCATCGGCCTCTCCGCCGATCTGGGCAGCCTCAAGCGCGGCGGCAAGGCGGTGGCCACCTTCCTGCTGGTGGTCACCGGCCTGCTGCTGGTGCAGAACACCCTGGGGGTGGGTCTGGCCACCCTGCTGGGGCTGGATCCCCACATGGGGCTGCTGGCCGGCTCCATCACCCTATCCGGCGGCCACGGCACCGGGGCGGCCTGGGGCTCCATCTTCACCGAGAAATACGGCGTGCAATCCGCCGCCGAGCTGGCGATTGCCTGTGCCACCTTCGGCCTGGTGCTGGGGGGCCTCATCGGCGGCCCGGTGGCCCGTTATCTGGTGAAGAAAGTGCAGGTGCCCGGTGAGGAGCACAACCGTGACGGCGCCCCCCAGGGCTTCGAGATGCCGGACATGGAGCGCCCGCTCACCACCTTCAGCCTGATCGAGACCCTGGCACTCATCGCCATCAGCCTGAAAGGGGGCGAAATGCTGGCCCTCTACCTCAAGGGCGGCGTCTTCGAGTTGCCGATCTTCGTCTGTGTGCTGTTCGTCGGCGTGCTGCTGCGCAACCTGCTCACCCTGCTCAACTGGCACGAAGTGAGCGACCGTGAGGTCTCCCTGCTCGGCAACGTCAGCCTGTCGCTCTTCCTCGCCATGGCGCTGATGAGCCTCAAGCTGTGGGAGCTGGCAAGCCTGGCCCTGCCCATCTTCATACTGCTGGCCGTGCAGACGGTAGCGATGGCGCTCTACGCCATCTTCGTCACCTTCCGGGTCATGGGGCGCAACTATGATGCGGCCGTGCTGGCGGCGGGTCACTGCGGCTTCGGCCTCGGCGCCACCCCCACTGCCATTGCCAACATGCAAGCCATCACCCAGCGCTTTGGCCCCTCCCACCTGGCCTTCCTGGTGGTGCCCATGGTCGGTGCCTTCTTCATCGACATCATCAACGCCGTGGTGATCAAGCTGTTCCTGGCCCTGCCCTTCCTGTGATCCCGGACGCAGGCCCCGTATGACAGAGCCCACCTTGCGGTGGGCTCTTTGCTTGCTGGCCCCTGGACGCTTGGGCACCACGGGTTACGCTGCCACGACGGTGCAGCCGAGCCCCACCAAGGGGCCGACGGCAGGCAACAAAAAGCCCCGCACCAAGGTGCGGGGCTTTTTACTGACGCCACGGTAGGACTGCGGCCTGACCTTCCTTACAAAATAAAGGTCGACACCTGCTGGTTCAGGTTGGTGGCACGCCCCTTGAGGTTGTGCGCCTGATCCAGGTCGCGCATGGCGGAAGCGGTGATCTCGTCGCTCACATCCTTGATGGCGGTGGTGTTCTGGGTGATTTCACCGGTCACCTGGGTCTGCTCCTCAGCGGCGGTGGCGATCTGGCCCGCCATGTCGGAGATGAGGCTGACGGCCTGGGTGATCTCCTCCAGAGCCGCAGCGGCAGCGTCGGCATCCTTCACGCTGTTGTCCGCCAGCCCCTGGCTGGTCTGCATCAGGCTCACCGCGCGGGCCGTGGTCTGTTGCAGGGTTTCGATGGTGGACTGGATCTCCTGAGTGGAATCCTGGGTACGGCGCGACAGCACCCGCACCTCGTCCGCCACCACGGCGAAACCGCGACCCTGTTCGCCGGCACGGGCCGCTTCAATGGCCGCGTTCAGCGCCAGCAGGTTGGTCTGCTCGGCGATGCCCTGGATGGTGGAGAGGATGCCGGAGATGGCCTGAGCGTGACGGCTCAGTTCACCGATGACGCCGGTCGCCTGCCCCACTTCCTCGGCCAGGTTGTTGATGGACTGGCGAGTCTGGTTCACCAGGATCTTGCCCTGTTCACTGCTCTGGGCGGATTGCTGGGCGGCGGCAGCGGTGTTCTCGGCGTTGCCCGCGATCTCCATGGTGGCACTCGCCATCTCGGTGACGGCGGTGGCGACCATGGTCACCTCCTGTTGCTGGCGCTGCAGCTCTTCCACCGCGGCCTGGTTGGTCACCAGACTGCGTTCGGCATCGGCGTTCAGCTCGTTGGCAAGCTGACGGATGTTGGCGATGAGCTGATGCTGGCTGCCCACGAAGCGGTTGAAGCTGCCGGCGAGCTGGCCCACTTCGTCATTGGCGTCGATCTTGATGCGCTGGGTCAGATCGCCGTTACCGTCGGCGATGCGGGCCAGGGCCTGGGACACCTTGGTGAGGGGACCGAGCAGCAGGCTGACCAGCCAGGAGATGGCGAGAATGCTGCCCACCAGCACCAGCAGGGCCAGGCCGAGCTGGGTCATCAGCAGGGAGGAGAGCGGCGCCTCCAGGGTGCTCTTGTCCAGTACCAGCACCAGCTCCCAGTCGGTGTCCGGAATGTCCGTCGCCCACAGCAGCTTGTCACGCCCCTCGTTGTCGAAGAAAGCAGGCACCAGGCTGTTGCTCGCCTTGCTCTGCTCGATCAGGGCATTAGTCAGATCGTTGTCGATCTCGCTGGCTGGCTTCATCGCCTTGGCCGCATCCTTGTAGGCGATGACGGTGCCATCCTTGTGCATCAGGATGGCGAAGCCGTCCGCTGGCAGCTTCATCTTGGTGATGTCATCCACCAGGGAGGCGATGGAGAGATCCCCCCCCACCACGCCGCCCTGGGCCGGCTGGGCCAGGGTCACCACCAGAATGTTGTAGGCCACGTCGAGGTAGGGTTTGGTGACGATCATGCCGCCCTTGGCCATGGCTTCCTGATACCAGCCACGGGAGCGGGGATCGTAACCGTCGCGGTTGATGGAGGGGTCGGAGTCGTTCATCTTGCCACTGCCCTCACCAAAACGCGAATTCAACTTCGAAGTGCGACACTCGCCTATGCCGCCTGACGGTACTCTTCGAATACCTTGACAGGCTGCCTG